>CAYVEN010000001.1:0-56663 GCA_964450505.1 uncultured Dehalococcoidia bacterium
CCACTGCCCGTCAATGCTCTCCTCGGTGTTGTAGTAGGCTACGGTGGCATCAAGGCCCTCTGAGTTATATCTGCTGATGGCCTCTTTGACGAAGTACTGGGTGTATTCAGCGGGCTCCCACTTGTTGGGAGCGGCCGCTCCCAACAAACCCTGAAACAGCCCCATGAAAGCGGTAATGGCGTCCTGGTCCATGGAGTCGATGTCTCCCCCGGGACCGGCAGGTCCTTGCTCCCCGGCAGGCCCTTGCTCCCCGGCAGGCCCCTGTTCCCCAGCAGGCCCCTGAGACCCGGGAGGCCCTTGTTCTCCGGGAGGCCCGGCATCTCCCTGGCAGGCAACAACCGGCAGAACAAGAACAATGCTCAGGATTGACACCATAAGTACGCGCATCATTGTAGCCCTCCGCTTGCGTCGTAGCTGGGGCCCGCTCAGTGCGGCGGGCTGCCCGTAAATCCAACTATTAAGCATACCAGATAAAGAGAAAGCGCCACTATTAGCAAGTTGACCACAAGTCTCTCTGCCTCTACATGGGAGACCGTGCCTACCAATGACAGTAGAGCCGAGCGAATCGTGTATAATATTGACCGCTATTCTTGAGGAGCACACCTCCAATGAGAAAGGCTCTGACATCCAGAACCGTGCTGGAAACCTGTAGGCAGGTCACAGACGTATGACGACCCGGCATAGATCCCCAGCGGGCACTAACCTTGCCGCGCGCGAAGTACTGGAGGCTTACAAGCACTGCGAGGAGTTGGCGCGCAGCCACTACGAAAACTTCACCGTTGGCTCCTGGCTCCTGCCCCGCGCACTGCGGCCGCACATCTTCGCCGTCTACGCCTTCTGTCGCCGCACCGACGACCTTGGCGACGAAGCGCCAGGCGACCGTTTAGCCCTCCTAAACGACTGGGAGGCCGAACTGTCCCGCTGCTACGAAGGCCAACCCACCGATCCCGTAATGATGGCGCTGCAGGACACCATCTGCAGGTTCGACATTCCCTCGGAGCCCTTCACCAGGCTCATAGAGGCCAACCGCATGGACCAGCGCCAACATCGCTACGGCACATACGACGATCTGCTTCACTACTGCCGCCACTCGGCGGAACCGGTAGGCCGCATGGTGCTCTACGTGCTGGGATACCGCGACCCCGAGCGTCAATCCCTCTCCGACGCCACCTGCACGGCGCTGCAGCTTGCCAACTTCTGGCAGGACGTGCACCGGGACTACCAGATGGGCCGCATATACATCCCCCAAGAGGACATGGCCCGCTTTGGCTACTCGGAGGAGGATCTGGCGGCCTGCGTAGTGAACGACCGCTTCCGCTCCCTGATGCGCTTCCAGGTAGACCGAGCGGAGGAGTTGTTCCGGCAGGGATTGCCGCTGGTACAGCATCTCCAGGGCAGGGCAAGTCTGGACGTCGCGCTATTCAGCAAGGGAGGCATGGCCGTTCTGGCGGCGATCCGCCGCCAGAACTACGACGTGCTCAGCCGCCGGCCCGTGGTGACGCGAACCCGCAAGCTCTGGCTGATGCTCTCCACCATGGCGCGGCTTGTCATCTCGAAACCTGCCTCCTCGGCAGACAGGCGGTCGTGATGGCGGCGGATGGAGCCCTAGCCCAAGCCTACAGTCACTGCCAGGAGGTGACCAAGCGAGAGGCGCGAAACTTCTACTTCGCCTTCCTCACGCTTCCCCGCGCCAAGCGTCAAGCCATATACGCCGTGTACGCCTTTGCCCGCATCTGCGATGACATAGCCGACGGCGACGCTTCTACCGAGGCCAAGCTGACCGGACTGGCCGAGGTCCGCCGTTCCCTTGAGCGGGCTTACCACGGCACTCCGGAGGGCCCCGTCTTCACGGCGCTGGCAGACGTAGCGGCCACCTACCGCATAGAGCAATCAAGTTTCCAGGCGCTGGTGGGCGGTGTCGAGGTGGACACGGCTCAGAACAGATACGCAACCTTTGAAGACCTGTTACGGTACTGCTACGGCGTGGCTTCCACCGTCGGGCTCATCTGCATCGAGGTCTTCGGGTATGCGCGACCCGAGGCGCGTTGCTACGCGGTGGACCTTGGCCTAGCCATGCAGCTCACCAACATCCTGCGCGACATCCAAGAGGACGCCGAGCGTGATCGAATCTACATCCCCCAAGACGAGCTGGCTCGCTTCGGCTATTCAGAGGAGGATCTGTCCAGTGGCGTCGTCAACCAGTGCTTCACAGAGCTGATGCGCTTCCAGGCAGAGCGCGCCCGCAGCTATTACAGCAGCAGTGCACGGCTGCTCCCTCTGGTGCCTGTCCGCTCCCGCGCCTGCGTCTCCGTCCTTCACGGGCTGTATTCGCGGCTGCTGGACCGGATAGAAGCGCGCCACTTCGATGTCTTCCACGGACGGGTTAGGCTCAGTACCGCCGAGAAGGTACTGCTCACAGCCAAGCTATGGGCGGCAAGCCTCCTCCCGGCGCGACGGGGCACGTGAGCAGCGTCGTCGTACTGGGCGGGGGGCTGGCCGGCATGACCGCGGCATGGCGCCTCTCCAACCTGGGTCACGACGTGACGCTGGTGGAGCGACGGCCATACCTAGGTGGGAGGGCTTTCTCCTTCACGGACCGCGAGAGCGGCGTGCAGGTGGACAACGGGCAGCACGTGTTTCTGGGTTGCTGTACCGAGTACGCCCAATTCCTGGGTGAGATAGGGACTCTAGACCTCACCCATCGCCAGCGCCGCCTCCGCATAGAGGTCTTCGATTCACATGGAAAGCGCGGTCTGCTCTCCGCTCTACGGCTTCCCGCGCCTCTCCACCTTGGGTGGTCGTTGCTGCGCTACCCGCACATCGGCTGGACTGACAAGCTGTACGCGGCGCGGGCACTGTTGCGCATCCGGCGGGAGCGCCGCCACGACCGCCACGAGTTGGAGTCGCGTTCCTTCCACGACTGGCTGGAGGAAGAGGGCCAGAGCGGCAGAGCAATCCGGAATCTATGGGACCTGCTGGTGCTGCCCGCGCTAAACGATGTTTCAGAGAACGTCAGCGCCAGCGCCGGGTTCATGCTGTTCAAGACCGCCCTGCTTAAAGACCGCCACGCCGCCAACATGGGTTACGCCAGCGCCGGGCTGTCGGAGGTGATGGGCAGTGCAGTTGAGCGCCGGTTGCGAGAGCAAAGGGTTACGCTCGTGATGGGACACTCAGCAGAGCGTCTGCACGTAGACCACGGCTCGGTGGCAGGGGTGGCGCTGACCGGAGGGGAGATGGTTCATGCCGATTTCTACGTGAGCGCCCTCATGCCAACGGTTCTGCTTGGGCTGCTGCCGGAGGAGTGGCGCCGGCATCCCGCGTTCGCCCCGGCTACGGCCTTTACTTGGTCGCCCATTGTGAACCTGCACATCTGGTACGACCGCCCCGTGGCCGACTTTGACTTTGCCGCGTTTGTGGAGAGCCCGGTGCAGTGGGTGTTCAACAAGACCTGCATTCTAGGTCTACCTGGGCCCGGCCAATATCTGACCGTGTCACTGAGTGGGGCCTGGGAACACTGGCCGGTGAGCAAGAAGGAGCTAGCGGACTCTTTCCTGCCGGAGCTAGCCCGGGTTTTGCCGGGTGCACAGGACGCGACCGTGGAACGGTTCGTGGTTGTCAAGGAGCGGCAGGCCACGTTCCGGCCTGCCCCGGGGTCCTCAACGTCACGACTGCCCGTGGAGACGCCGCTAGACAACCTGATGCTGGCCGGGGACTGGACCGATACGGGCTGGCCCGCCACCATGGAGGGCGCGGTGCGAAGCGGCAACTCAGCGGCGGATAAGGTCCACGAGCGCACTGCCGAGTAACTCGCTGTATGCCTTGTCCGACCTAACTCACCCGGCGCACCTATGCACGCAAAATATGTTTTTAGCCCGGTTTACGGTACCAGGACGCCAGCTTGCTCTACGTACAGCCAGTAGCCTTTGCCCACTCCACGTCGTGGCACAGTGGCTAACCAAGCCCGCGCTGTGGTATCTTGGGAACCGTGAAATTCGATGATTACAACCTAGAGCCGTCCGTGTACGACGAGATGTTCCTCCAGGACGGAACGCCCAGGGAACATTACCGGCCTCTCCACGAAAGCCTGCTCTCCCTCTCCTCCGAGGAGATCAGGAGCATCCAGGAACGGGTGACCCGCTCCTTCTCCAACGAAGGCATCTCCTTCACCGTCTACGGCGACGAGGAGGGTGAGGAACGGATAATCCCCGTGGACTGCGTGCCCAGGGTTATATCCGCTGAAGAGTGGCGCTTCTTGGAAAAGGGACTGGCCCAGCGAGTTAAGGCGCTCAACCTCTTCTTAGAAGACGTCTACAACGAAGCCCGTATTCTTGAAGACGGCGTCATTCCCGTGGACGTAGTCATGGAGTGCCCCCAGTACCGTACGGAGATGCGCGGCTTTTCGGCGCCCCACGGCACCTGGGTCGGCATCTGCGGCACCGACGTCATCAGGACCAACGACGGCTTCCGAGTGCTGGAGGACAACCTGCGGGTTCCATCCGGCGTCTCCTATATGATCGCAAACCGTAAGGCGGTGAAGACCAGTATGCGCCGGCTGTATAGGAGTTCCCGCGTACAGGAAGTGGAGCACTACGGCCGTTTGCTGCTAGCCACCCTCCTAGAGCTTGCCCCTAGAGGCCGGTCGCAACCGAGCATTGCTCTGCTCACCCCAGGGGTCTATAACTCAGCCTTCTACGAGCACATGTTCCTGGCTCATGAGATCGGCGCAGAGCTTGTGGAGGGCCGTGATCTACTGGTGAACGACGGTTTTGTGTACATGCGCACCACCACGGGCCTGCGCAGAGTGGACATTATCTACCGCCGGGTTGACGACGATTTCCTGGACCCGCTGGTCTTCCGCCCCGACTCCATGCTGGGCGTGCCGGGACTGCTCCACGCTTACAAGCTGGGCAACGTGGCCCTGGTGAACGCTCCAGGCACCGGCGTTGCCGACGACAAGAGCGTCTACGCCTACGTGCCGGATATGATCAGGTACTACCTGGGAGAGGAGGCCATCCTGGCCAATGTGGAAACGTACCTTTGCCGCAGGCCCCTTGACTTGGAGTACACCCTGGACAATCTGGCTAACCTCGTGGTGAAGCGGGTGGGAGGATCGGGAGGCTACGGAATGATTATCGGCCCCCACGCCACGCAGAAGGAACGGGACGACTACGCCGCGCAGGTCCGCGCCAACCCCGCCGACTTCATATCGCAGCCCGTGCTCTCCCTTTCCAGGTCTCCGTGCCTCATCGACGGCAACTTTGAACCGCGGCACGTGGATCTTCGCCCCTTCGTACTCCACGGACAGGAAACCCGCATGGTGCCTGGCGCATTCTGCCGCGTAGCTCTGCGTCGTGGCAGCCTGGTGGTGAACTCCAGCCAGGGCGGCGGAGGCAAAGACATCTGGGTGCTGGGAGACTGACCGGGATGCTCTCTCGTAGCGCACAAGGTTTGTACTGGATGGGCAGGTACCTAGAGCGGGCGGAGTTCGTCTGCCGTTTGTTGCGGCTACAAACGGAAGCCCTGGTGGACCGCCCCGTTTCGGAGATCCACTCAGGCTGGAACCGGATCTACAACGGGCTCAACCGCCTGCCTCCCCTGGGAAGCCAGGTGATGACGAGCAGCGACGAGTTCACCCAGGCCGATTCTTACACCCTAGCCGACGACCTCACCTTTGAGCGCACCAACCCCGATTCGGTGTGGAGCTGCTTCTCCATGGGGCGTGAGAACGCCCGGCAGATGCGCCATCACATCAGCGGTGAGCTATGGACCAGTATCAACCTGGCCTACCTCAAGATGCAGAAGTTGACCATCACGGATATATGGGCAACCTCGCCGGAAGGCTTCTACGCCGAAACGGCGGCGGAGATGAACACCTTCTCCGGCGTGGCCGGCGCCACCATCTACCGGGATGAAGGCTGGAGCTTCATGCAGCTAGGTCGATTCATAGAACGGGCCCAGCTCTCCACATCGCTGCTCCTGACGCAAATCGACGCCGATGCCCGGGCCGGGGAGTACTCCGACGCTGACTGGACCAGTCTGCTCCGCCTCTTCCACGCTGTTGAGGCCTACAACCGCAGCTACAGCGTTGAGGTGCACCCGGATCAAGTGCTGAATCTGCTGGTTACGGACGCCCTGCTGCCGGACTCGCTCTGCCGGTCCCTGGATAGGGCCCATTCCGGCGTAGCATCCATTGGCTCCGGACCCAACGCCAAAGCCAGCAGCGCGGCTCTAAGATTGGCGGGCCGCACCGGCGCCCTCATCCACTACAATTGGCCGGATGGAGAGAACCGGCCCAAGCTTCTGCGGCAGGTGCAGCAGTACAGCCGCGAGCTGCACAACCTCTTGGCCGACGCCTACTTCGACTATCCCATAGAGGAATTACCAGCCCGCTAGCCCATGGCCGAATCGACGCCGGAACTCTATGAAATAGAGCACATTTCCCGCTATCTGTACACTTC
Organism: uncultured Dehalococcoidia bacterium; assembly: GCA_964450505.1. Classification (GTDB taxonomy): domain Bacteria; phylum Chloroflexota; class Dehalococcoidia; order Lucifugimonadales; family QGNO01; genus DAOUJH01. The sequence continues at coordinate 6,459 of CAYVEN010000001.1, forward strand.
TCCCGTCCGCCACAGCATCCTGTCCCTCTGCCTCAAACCGCGTAACGACAGACTGCAACGGCTTTTTAGCTACGAGGTAACCACCAGCCCACAGGCGCATCTAACCAGCGAAACTGACTTCTACGGCAACACAAAACAGGTTATGAACATCTACCAGGAGCACCAAGCCCTGGAGATTACTTCTCGGTCCGTCGTGGAGTGCAGCCCTCCATCTCCGCTGCCCGGCGTCTCCGGCGCCAGCGCATGGGAGGAGATCCTATCCTGGCGTGGCTCCTTCAGGTACTGGGAATTCACTCGCCCAAGCGCCCTCGCCAGACCCTCTCCTGCCCTCAACTCTTTCCTGGAGAAACTGGACGCCGGGCCAGGCGACGACCCGCTGCAGTCCCTGCTCCAGCTTTCTAGCGCCCTCTTCCGAAGGTTCCAGTACGTTCCGGGCGCCACGTCTGTGTTGTCCCCCATTGAACATATCCTGGAGACCGGACAGGGAGTATGCCAGGACTACGCCCACGTCATGATAGCAATCGCCCGTACCTGGCATATCCCGGCCAGGTACGTGTCGGGCTATCTATACTTAAACGGCAGCAGGGAGTCTCGACAAATGGCCAGTCACGCCTGGGTGGAGTGCCTGTTGCCCAACCTAGGCTGGGTCGGCTTTGATCCCACCAATGATTGCACGACGGATCAGCGCTACGTACGGGTAGCCATTGGCCGCGACTACCAGGACGTGCCTCCGGTTCGTGGGGTTTTAATGGGGGGCGGGGAGTCCCAACTTGACGTGGCCATACATATCAAGCTGGCATGAACTCAAGGTTATTCTACAGACATGGCACCCGCTTCGTGGATACTCAGTACGCGTAGGGATGGATTGACATTGCCACGGACGCCTCAATGTCTCGAATGGCCTGGGTCATGGCCTGGCCTATGAGGTCAAGCCTTTGCAACTGCTCTATCCGGTCGGCCAGATTGTTGAGTTCGCTCCTGGACAGCAGATGCTCAAATATGCGACAGGCATTGACCAGAGAGATGATGACCACGTCTCGTGGGTCCGGAATCTCATTGCTGAAGAGGATGCCCATTATGCGCAGCTTGACCTCTTGCTCAGCCTCGCCCTCTACGGTCGGGTAGCGCCTGGACTTGAACACCCAGAGGAACCGGGCATCCCGCCGCTCCAGTATTCCCTGTGCAACCAGTCTGGATAGTGCTTCCTCTCGGATAAATGGGCCGCGAGCTGCAGCCCGCTCCACCCAGTAGCGAGCGTTGTGTCCGCCTCCAGCGGCGATGTCGGCCAGCGTGGGGTCCAGAAGACTGTCGCCTACTGGGGTAGAATCGAGCAGGACAAGATTTTCTGGATCAGTGTCGATGCGGTTTTCCAATGCCAAATCCATCAAAACGCCTCCAGCAAGGGCGTAGTCCAACGCCCAACTGGGTACACGCGCGAAACGCCCGCCCTCATCGTCGAGCAGCAACAGCATCAGTTCCTCAGCAAATCTCAGCACGGTGCTTCCCTCCAAATAGACCAAGTCCTCAATATCAAGGAGCAATGCAGGTTATGCCTAGCCAAAGGACTCCTGAGCGGGCGTATCGCCATGTTTCTGCAACTCCCTATATCTGGCGTTTGGCCGATGTCTTCGCTGTGGATGCAAGCGTAACGGCCTTCGTCGCCGTGAACTGGCTTATCTATACCAAGCTTGCATTCTTAGTCACTGCATTGTACTAGAGGCAACGCAACTTTAGCAATTCTGTTGTCTAGCGCCTGGAATTACGTTATCATATGCACTTGGCTGGCCCGTAGGCGGTAAACGCGGCTGGCCAGGAATCTCCATTCGCGTGAGGACGGAATGAGTATAAGAGCAGAGTACATTTGGATAGATGGCAGCGTACCCACACCCAAGCTCAGATCAAAGACTAGGATCGTCAATGAAGGCGACCCCCTTCCCATCTGGGGCTTCGATGGCTCCAGCACCAACCAGGCTCCCGGAGGCGATTCCGACTGCGTCCTGAGACCGGTCTTTCAGTGTCCCGACCCCGTGAGAAAGGGGGACAACATCTTGGTGCTGGCAGAGGTGCTGAACACCGACATGACCCCCCACGAGTCCAATACCCGCGCCGCATGCGCAGTGGCTGCGGAGAAGTACGCCGAGCATGAGTACATCTTTGGTATTGAACAGGAGTACACCTTCTTCAAGGGATCAAGGCCATTAGGCTTTCCCGAGCAGGGAATCGCTGCGCCGCAGGGAGGCTACTACTGCGGCGTTGGAGCCGACGAGATATTCGGCAGGCCGGTAGTAGAAGAGCACCTGGACGCTTGCCTCGAGGCCAGACTGGACATCTCCGGCATCAACGCGGAGGTAATGCCTGGCCAGTGGGAATTCCAGGTAGGGCCCGTTTCGGCGCTGGAAGTATCCGACCAGCTATGGATTGCCCGCTGGCTGCTGTACCGGGTTGGCGAGCACCATGACATCAACGCAACCCTTGATCCAAAACCCGCACGGGGCGACTGGAACGGCGCCGGAGCGCACACCAACTTCTCTACCAAAGAGATGAGGGCCAGCTACGATGCCTGCATTCAGGCAGCCGAGGCTTTGAGAACTAGGCATGATCTGCACATCGCCAACTACGGCTACGGGATAGAGGAGAGGCTTACCGGACGGCATGAGACCTGCTCCTACAAGGAGTATCGCTACGGAGTCTCAGACAGGGGCGCATCTGTCAGGATTCCCTGGCAGGTGGAGAGGGAAGGCAAAGGCTATATAGAGGACCGCCGTCCCAACGCCAACATGGACCCCTACGTGGTCACACGGCTAATCATGGAAACAGTCTCGGAGGCCGCATAAGCCCATTGCGGGGACTATGTGCGGTAACGGTATTGCCCTAGCGCTTGATTTTGTGTATGCTTCCACAGCGCAGTGCTAGCTCTATAGTCTAAATTCGACAGTGATCTGGTAGACTTAGGTGATATTCGCTCATTCAGTTCCTTCAACCTGGAGCAGATGAGCGGGGTGCAGGCCTACAGGGTGACTGTATGAAGTCTCTAGGGAGGAATGACGCTCCCTAACTGATTGCAAGACAATATAGTAGAATACACGTCGCCGTAACTTAAGCTACAAGCACGGCCAGGGAGATAGATTGCATGGAGATTCAACAGGAGCGAAGGGAAAATACTCTAATAGCAATGACGGAAGGGCGCGTGGATGGCACCAACGCCAGGGACTTCCAGGTTGCTTTGGAAGGTGCCATAAACGGAAGCGAGACTGCCGTTATTCTGGACCTGGAGAAGCTTTCCTACATCAGCAGCGCCGGCCTTCGTGTGATTCTGCTAATGGCCAAGACGCTGCGAAACCAGCAGGCCGAGTTCGCCGTCTGCTCTCTTTCCGAGTCCATCCGGGAAATATTCGCCATAAGCGGCTTCGATAAGATTGTGAACATCCACGATTCAAAGGACGAAGCCCTTGCCGCTCTCAGCAGCTAGGGAAAACCTGGGCCTTCTTACTTGGCTGCCTCCCCTGAGACCCACCGGGAAGAATCCCCGGCACGGGGGCTTGACAGACCCCCAAAGCCCTGTAACAATCGTCGAATCCCCCTGATACTGAGTATCATGGCAACTCCTCTGACAGCACACCCGGACATAGAGTCCCTCCTGGAAGACCGTGGCTACAGGTCCACAGCCCCAAGACGCGCCATCATTCGCATCTTGGAAGGGAAACAGGAAGGCTTCACCGCTGAGGAGATCGGCAATGAGTTGCCGGGGGTGGGAAGGGCAACCATCTTCCGAACCATCAAGATTCTCATGGAAGTCGGTGTCATATGCAGGTTGAACCTCATCGACGGAGCCCCCAGATACAGCCTCTCCCACATTGGGCACCATCACCACACGGCGTGCGTCAAGTGTGGCAACGTCGGCGAATTTCGCGCCGCTACCGTCGAGCGGTTGATGAGAGGATTCGGCAGCAGCATCCCTGGCCAAATTGTAGGCCACCGTATAGAGATCTACGTTATCTGCGACAAGTGCTTTAACGGCCAGGAAGAGTAGGAAGTCCACTAAAAATTCATAGCAGATCCGGCGCGGCATATGATTTGAGATTGAGTCTCATTCCATACAAGCCTGCGCCATCGCCGTGAGTTTGTTTTCAAACGTAAAACAAATGGAAGGACAACGGAACAATGATGATACCAGGTATTGATAGACGTATATCCGGCTTGTGGGCAACTACGCTTTTGGCGTTTGCCATGGTCTTGGCCCTAGTCGCTTGCTCCAGCGAAGCAACACCTACGCCTACGCCCACACCCGGACAAACCACGACTGCCCCACAGCCAACAGCCACTCCGCAGCCTACTCCCACTCCCGTGCCTACTCCCACTCCGGTGCCTACTCCCACAGTGGAACCAACCGTCCTCAGCGTGGTCACCTCCACCAGCATCGTCGCGGATTGGGTGGAGAACATCGGTGGAGACAGGGTAGAGGTCTTCAGCCTAGTTCCAAGAGGAGCGGACCCCCATGGATACCAACCGGGCGCCAGGGACGTTGCCAGAGTTGCCGACGCGGACATTGTGTTGACTATTGGCCTGGGGTTGGAGGAGTCCTGGCTCACAGAGTTGATCCAGAACGCTGCACGGGATCCGGCGAGCATCATTGAGCTGGCCGATTCGATCGAACCGATAGAGTTCGGCCAGACCCATATAGAAGATGTGGAATTCCTGGAAGAGCTCGACCACATAGTCCATGAGGTGGAGGAAGGAGAGATAAGCGCGGAGGAGGGACTGGAGGAGGTTGCAGAGTTGCTGGAAGGCCTTGAGCATCACGAAGAGGACGAAGCGGAAGGAGAGATGGAAGAGCCTTCCGAGCATGTGGCCGAAATACTCGAACAGTTCCAAAGCGGGCAGATTGGCGCCGAGGAGGCCATAGAGGAGATTGAACACTTTGCCAGTGAGGGCGAGGATGAGCACGAAGGCCACGGCCACGGCGTTCACGACCCCCATTTCTGGTTCGACCCTCTTCGCGTCAAGGCTGCCGTCATTGAAATCGCCACCCAGCTTGCCACGATGGACCCGGCCGGTGTACAGACCTACACTGCTGATGCCACCGCCTACGTGGCCCAGCTGGAGGAGCTCCACGCGTGGACCGAGCAGCAGGTTGCCACGGTGCCGGAGGAACGCAGACTGCTGGTCACATCCCACGACAGCCTGGGCTATTTCGCGGAGCTGTACGGCTTCACCGTAGTTGGAGTCATCCTGGGCACAACCACGGAGACTGAGCCGTCTGCTCAGGACCTGGCGGAGTTGATCCACGAGGTAGAGGAACTGGGTGTTCCTGCAATCTTTGGTGAGACAACGGTTAGCGAGCGCTTGGCCAACACCGTGGCGACGGAGTCGGGCGCACAACTGGTGCGCCTCTACTCGGGCTCCCTGGACAACCAGGGCACCGATGCAGGAACCTACATAGGCATGGTGAGAGCCAACGTAGAGCGTATAGTAGAAGCACTGAACTAAGCCATCGAATCATTGCGGTGAATGCTCACCGATGATGACTACTAGAGAGGCGTCCTTGTAAGAAGGACGCCTCTCTTTATGTATGAGTGCGTGCTATCGGGCCTACGAGACCTCGTTGAGTCGACCCGTTTCGCAGTCGTAGACGAACCCGCGGATCTGGTCCTTTACCGGAACGAAGGGGTTGGCCTGTATGCGGGCTATGGACTGGCGCACGTCATCTTCCAGGTTCCCAAATGCCTCCAGCGCAAAGGAAGGCCTGAGGCCGGTGTCCGCCAGGATGGCATCCTTCACGTCATCATCGCGGAAGGTCAGCATGCCGCAGTCGGTGTGGTGTATGAGCACTACCTCGCGGGTGCCCAGCAGGCGCTGCGAGATCACCAGCGAGCGAAGCACGTCGTCGCTGACCACGCCTCCCGCGTTGCGGATTACGTGGGCGTCGCCCTCCTCCAGTCCCATTAGCTTATGGGTGTCTAGCCGCGCGTCCATACAGGCCACAACCGCCATGTGGAGCGCCGGAGGCAGGGGCAGGCTGCCCTTGTCGAAGCTCTCAGCGTACCGTTCGTTGTTCTTCAGCGCGTCATCCGTTGCAGTCATCTGGGTCTCCTTAAGGTGAATAGTAAACCGCAACGGCTGATTCTACCCGCATTTCCGTTCGATGTAAAATTGGAGGTGTCTCTTGCAAGTGATATTATGGAACTCTGCCAAAGGTTGTACCTGATAGTTCTTAGGAGAGAAAGTGGCTCAGCAACGTAGACTTGGCTTTGACGACCCAGACTCTCTAACCCGCGACGCCGGGCTTTCGGTCGTTCACGCCAACAGCGAGAGCGTGGAGCCATTCGACGTCAGCATGTTTGCAGGATTCAGGTCGATGCGGGCGCTGACATACACGGCGAGCATACGGATGATCGTCGGGCTTCTAAAGGACCACGAGTACGGCGACTTCGAGTGCATCTTCGGCCACTCGGGGATCCTGAGATCGGACATCAGCGACGTTTTGGCTTTCCAGGGAGTGGTCGAGACAGAACTGAGCAAAGCCTTCGTAGCTATCAAGACTTCTGACGAGCGACGGCAGGCACTGTTCGACCTCGTCGCCAGCGAGCGGGCACGCTTCTTCGTTGTGAAAGACAAGATTGCCCACGCAAAGATATACCTGCTAGAGCGTGAGGGACTGCGTCGGGTGATAGTCGGCTCGGCGAATCTGTCGGAGACGGCCTTCTCCGGGCGTCAGGCAGAGACGCTCATCGTATTCGATAACGACGAGACAGCGTGGAAGCACTACATGGCACAGTACGAGGCTGTAAAGAGCACTGCTGTCAGTAGGCTGGCGCCCAAGAGCAGGCCTATTCCGGCGGAGCAGATCCCCATAGAGGAGATACCGACGCTGAGAGAAGTCAATGAGCTACAGGGGGACGTACGGATATACGTTCCCTCGGAAGACGAAGGTGAGTCCGAGGTTTCGCTGCCCAGGGTGCTAGAGACCGTGGTAAAGGTGGCCGGCCCCATACGGCGAATAATGGCAGAGGTACGGCCCAATAAAAATGGTAACGTCTCCATCACCCCTCGCATCGTCAAGGAGTCGATCACCATATCTCGGTCTAGGGCCGGAGAGGACGAACAACCCAACGTGTATCTATCGTACGATGGACGGGAGTTCGTGTTGTCGGGCGAGGTGATGCGGCTGGAAACGAGGCCAGAAGAAGTACAAGACGACGTGGCACACTGGCTGGAATTCTTTGGGAACTACGAGAACGGATTCAAGGGCGACGTACCCCGGCTGCAAAGAGACTATTTCACGTTCATGAGCTGGTTCTACTTCTCTCCCTTGCTCTGCGACGTTCGCAACTCGGTGCTGCGCTCAGGAAGCTTCAGCTTCGAGCAGCCCATGTTCGCTGTACTCTACGGGTCGAGCAACTGCGGGAAGACGAGTCTGATCGAGACGCTGATGCACTCGATGTTCTCGTACCCGCGCAGTGTCGGGACCGAATACTTCACACGAGTCAACCTGCGGGCGCTTCAAGGATCTTTCAAGCGCCTGCCCATCTTCTTCGACGACCTCACGAGAGATCGGTTTAACCGCCATGCCGAGGAGGTCATAAAGCAGGACTACATCACCGACCCTGAATATCCGTGCTTCGCCCTGTCTATGAATGCTGAGGCGCGCAACTTCAAGGACGAGATCGTGAAGCGGTGCCTTATGATCTACACGCGCACCTCGCTGCCAGGCGACCAGCCGTTGGTCAAGAGGAAGCTTCAGCGGTCCATCGCCAGGATACGGGAGAAGATGACGACGGCTCTCTATCGCGAGTACCTGAGAAGGATTGTCAAACAGGTAGACGGGCTCAGGGAATCAGGGCACGAGGCAGTCGCCGATGCCGACGTACTGGAGCTGTCGTCGATGGTGCTGTGCGATGTCTTCCGAGAGCACCTGCCGGACGGCGTTGCGATGCCGGACTGGTGTAGGCCAATGACCCTAGAGGAGTACCAGCAGCGAGCATGGGACAGGCCGCGGCAGGTGCTTGAGACCCTCCTGAGCCGCGACAGTTACACAAAGGAACGGAAGCCATCAGAGGGTGCCTGGACAGTATCGGGCGGCTTGGTCATCGTGGGCACGGGGCAGATGGGCGCATCCCGCATACGCAACGAGATCCCGGATTGGATATTGGACGATACTGCTTCAGTGGCGAACCAGATTGGCCTGAAGCGCAACGAGGTTGAGGACTTTCTTGGTCGCAAGCTGCTAAAGCGAATGTGGATTTTCTGGTAGATAGATGGTGCCACTTACTGGAACTATGGACGGACTGCTCCCTTTCGACTACTTAAGCCCCAATGGGAGTTCATATTGACAGTGCCTGCCTGCCATAGTACCATTCTCGCAGTTTAATAGGTTTATTCTCTTATCAAGAGCGGCAGAGGGACCGGCCCTGTGAAGCCCGGCAACCGATCGCCTCGGTGAACTAAGCGATACGGTGCCAACTCCGGCAAGCTAAGCAGCTTGAAAGATGGGAGCGAAGGCGCTCAAGCTTCTCGACTCATCGAGAAGTTTTTTTGTGCTACAGAGAAAGAGATGCCAGAGATAGTACCTCTAGAGTGGACCGGAGACTCCCTGCGGATGCTGGATCAAACCATGCTTCCCCAGGAGGAAGCCGTGGTCACGGCTCGCACCCACACGGATGTGGTGCAGGCAATAAGCAGCTTACAGATACGGGGCGCTCCCGCCATTGGCGTGGCAGGAGCCTACGCCCTGGTGCTGGCGGCCAAAGCGGTGAGCACGCTGGACATGCAACGGATGTTCAACTACCTGGCAGACGTGGGTAAAGAGGTAGCCAGTGCAAGGCCCACGACTAGGAATCTGCAATGGGCAGTGGCCAGAGTACTGAACGCCGCATATTCCACACGCTCCATTTCAGACATGCGGCGTCGCATGGAGGCCGAGGCCATTGCCATTCACCAAGAGGACCTAGCAGCCAACCGCAGTATTGGACGGCTGGGAGCGGAGCTGCTATCCAGCGGGGATGTTGTGCTCACCCACTGCAACACCGGAGCGCTGGCCACGGCCGGCTACGGGACGGCGCTGGGAGTGATAAGGGCGGCATGGGAGGCCGGAAAGAAAATCAAGGTAATGGTCACTGAGACTCGTCCCGTGCTTCAGGGAGCGCGACTCACCATGTGGGAGCTGGTGCAAATGGGAATACCCGCCGAACTCATCGTGGACTCGGCGGCGGGGACGTACCTGGCAAAGGGCGAGGTGTCGTGTGTGCTCGTTGGCGCTGACAGGGTCTCTGCAAACGGGGACACGGCCAACAAGATAGGAACCTATCCATTGGCGGTGGTGGCGCGGGAAAACGGCGTTCCTTTCTACGTGGTGGCGCCAACTTCTACGCTTGATATGTCGCTGGCTTCCGGAGATGGCATCCAGATAGAGGAACGCAACGTGGAAGAAGTTTATAAACTCGGGAAGGCGATAACAACGCCAAAGGGCATCAAGGCGCGGAATCCTGCCTTCGATGTTACTCCCAACAGATACGTGAACGGCATAGTCACTGAAAAGGGCGTTGTGCGCCCTCCCTTTGCGGAGGAGCTCAGAAAGCTGACCGGGGGGGAAGTGGCGGCGGATGACGCGGCCAGCCAGGAGAACGAGGAAATCGCGGCGAGTAAGGTCAAAGGAGAAGCGGTTGGCTGAAGCGAAGATAGGCGTGATTGGGGGCAGCGGCCTGTACGAAATGAGCGGTCTGGTCGACCTCCAGGAGGTGAAGCCGGATACGCCCTACGGCCTGCCCAGCGACGTCATAACCATAGGCCATATAGAAGGGATTGCCACGGCGTTCCTTCCCAGGCACGGACGCAGTCACCGTCTCCTGCCCGGCGAGGTGCCCACGGCGGCAAACATATACGCTCTGAAAGCGCTGGGCGTTGAGCGAATCATTTCGGTCAGCGCGGTGGGAAGCCTCAAGGAAGAGGTGCATCCGCTGGATATCTTGGTGCCAGATCAGCTGATCGATCGCACCAAGCAACGCCGGAGCACGTTCTTTGGTGCAGGACTGGTGGCTCACATCGGATTCGCCGACCCGTTCTGCTCCGCTCTGAGCGATATCCTGGCGGAAGAAGCAACCGATGTGGGAGCCACCCTTCACAAGGGCGGCACGTACGTAGTGATAGAAGGGCCAGCCTTTTCCACCAGGTCGGAGTCTTTTCTCTACAAGTCGTGGGGAGCCAGCGTAATAGGCATGACGGCGCTGCCCGAGGCCAAACTGGCCAGGGAGGCCGAGATGTGCTACGCAACCCTGGCGCTGGTAACCGACTTCGATACCTGGCACGAAACGGAAGCGTCCGTTTCCGTGGAACTGGTGATAGGGAACCTGACAAGGAACGTGGACAGAGCGCGAGAGATTATCCGCAAGGCTGTGCCAAGGCTGTTGGGAGAGCGCAACTGTGCATGCGCAACGGCGCTGAAGGACGCCCTAGTGACAACAGGAGAATCCATCCCAGAAGCCGCAAGGCAGCGCCTAGCGCCTTTGATAGGTAAGTATATAGCGAGCGCAACCAGCGCTTGAAAATACAGACAAGGAATTGAAGCATGACAAGTCAACAGGAACCGTTCAGCAGAATATCGGTCGAGAAGGCACACGAGCTGTATCAAGGTGGTGATTCCGCCGTTGTAGACGTACGCCAAATGGACGAATGGGTGGACGGCCACGTAAAGGGTGCGGTTCACATTCCGGTGGACGAAGTGATTTCCCGCGTGGATGAGCTCCCGGCAGACAAGAAGCTGCTGTTCATCTGCGCCCAGGGCGTGCGCAGCGCCCTAGCCTGCGAGATGGCGGCGGCCATGGGGCGAGCTCCAGAGACGCTGTTCAACATAGAAGAGGGCACTCAGGCCTGGATAGACCGGGGATATCCCACCAGCTATCAAAACGAACCGTAGCAATCAATCCAACTTAGGAGTTTAGATGAATAAGCGCAAACGAGTGGCGATGATGAAGCACCGCCAAAAGAGGAAGAGATACGAAACTCTGCGCAAGGCGGCGCTGCTGGCGGGGACAATACCGTCGCAATCAAGGCAACGAACAACTCCCCGGCTGGTGGAGACTCCGCTTGAAGAGGTGGCGGTCAAGGCCCCCAGACGCTCCCGCCGTGCGGCCCAGGCACAGGACCAAGAAACCGCTGCAGCCCAGGTATCCACCGCAGAGGCGGCAGGAGCTCGAAGAGGGAGGCGAACCAAGGCGGCAGAGGCAACAGCGGAGGAAAAACCGAAGAGGACGCGGCGCACCACCGCAGTGGCCAATGAAGATGAGACCGCTGAGGAGAAGCCCAAGCGCACCAGACGCGCCACCAAGAAAACGGAGGATGGTGAATAGTTCTGTGGGCATCTCGTGCGCTCAATATAGGCCCGTCCCGGCGGATAGAGCGCGGGCAGCATAGAGATGTCCACGGCGCGGAAACGCCGATCTACCTACACGAGTAAAAAGCACTACACCGGGTTGAAGGAGGGATCGTTGACAGTTCAAAAGACACCAGGAGATGTAAAGGACCTGGCGCTGGCCCAACAGGGAGTCGATCGCATAGAGTGGGCGGCAAGAGAGATGCCGGTATTGCGGCTGATAAGGGAACGGTTCAGTAAAGAGCGCCCCCTGGAAGGGCTGCGTATATCAGGTTGCCTCCACGTAACCACTGAGACAGCCAATCTGGCCCTGGTGCTGCGGGACGGCGGAGCCCATGTCGCACTGTGCGCCAGCAACCCGCTGAGTACCCAGGACGATGTTGCCGCCGCTCTGGTGGAGGTGTACGGCATACCCACCTTCTCCATAAAAGGTGAGGATAACAATACGTACTACGAGCACATCCGTTCAGCGCTGGAACAGAGGCCGCATATAACGCTGGACGATGGCGCCGATCTGGTGGCCATCATACACACCGAGCGCCAAGACCTGATCGATAACATCATTGGCGGCACTGAGGAAACCACCACCGGCGTAATCCGCTTGCGCGCCTTGGCGGGAGACTCCAAGCTACGCTACCCTATCATAGCGGTGAACGAAGCCGATACAAAGCACTTCTTCGACAACCGTTACGGTACGGGACAGAGCACCCTGGACGGGATCACACGCGCCACCAACATGCTGTGGGCGGGCCGCAAGGTGGTAGTGGCAGGCTACGGATGGTGCGGCCGGGGCGTGGCCAGCCGGGCGAAGGGTATGGGAAGCCACGTCATCGTAACGGAAGTCGACCCGATACGTGCCCTGGAAGCGGTCATGGACGGGTTCCAGGTTATGCCAATGGAAGAGGCCGCCAAGATAGGAGATCTGTTCATCACTGTCACTGGCGGCATGAATACAATCGACAAGGCGCACCTAGAGACGATGCATGACGGCGCAGTGCTGGCGAACAGCGGCCACTTCAACGTTGAGATAAACATCCCGGCGCTGGAAGAGATGTCTGAGACGCATCGCCAGATCCGTGAGTCGGTGGAAGAGTACGCATTGGAGGACGGTCGGAAGCTGTATCTGCTGGGCGAGGGTAGATTGATCAACCTGGCCGCAGCGGAAGGCCATCCCTCAGCGGTAATGGACATGAGCTTTGCCAACCAGGCACTTGCCGTGGAATACCTGGCCACGCGGGGCGAGCCTCTGAAACCGGATGTCTATCCCGTGCCCAAAGAGATAGACCACCAGGTAGGCAGGCTCAAACTGTCCTCTCTGGGAGTTGCCATAGACACGCTTACATCAGAGCAGGGACAATACCTGGCCAGTTGGGAAGCAGGCACTTAGAAATCTCAAAGCAGTCGCGCTAGAGGAGGATATCGTCAATGGGACTGAGCTTCATGGAATCGCCTTCCTACCTGTTCACCTCGGAATCGGTGACGGAAGGCCATCCCGATAAACTGTGCGACCAGATATCTGACGCAGTCCTGGACTCCATCCTGGCGGAGGACCCCAATGCCCGTGTCGCTTGCGAGGTGAGCACCACAACGGGTCTTGTAGTAGTGATGGGTGAAATCACCACCGACTGTTACGTGGATATAAGTCAAATCGCTCGAGACACCATCCAGGGCATCGGTTATACAAACGCCAAATACGGCATTGACTCCAACACATGCGGTGTGATGATCTCTGTACAGGAACAATCGCCGGAGATCTCAGAGGCGGTCAGCCATTCCCTGGAAACACGGGATGGGCGGAGCAAAGAGGCGGAAGAGGAAGTGGGAGCGGGAGACCAGGGCATGATGGTAGGTTTCGCCTGTACCGAGACTCCGGAACTGATGCCGTTGCCTATATCGCTGTCTCACAAGCTGTGCCAGCGTCTCTCCATGGTTAGAAGAGAGGGGCTGCTGGACTACCTGAGGCCGGACGGCAAGTCGCAGGTTACTATAGAGTACGACCACGGAACGCCGAAACGTGTGCACACGGTGGTGCTCAGCGCACAGCACTCGCCGAAGGTGAGCCTGGAGCAGCTAAGCAGAGAGTTGACAGAACACGTTATTGAGTACGTGGTGCCTTCCAACCTGATGGACAAAGACACAAAGCTTTTCATCAATCCATCGGGCGGGTTTGTGATGGGGGGCCCACATGCCGACACCGGCCTTACGGGGCGCAAGATATTGGTGGATACCTACGGAGGCGCGGCGCGGCACGGAGGCGGCGCATTTTCAGGAAAAGACCCTACCAAGGTCGACCGTTCCGGCGCATATGCGGCAAGATGGGTGGCTAAGAACGTAGTTGCGGCAGGGCTGGCGGATAGGGCTGAGGTGCAGATCTCCTACGCCATAGGCGTTGCTCACCCTATATCCATCAGCATAGAGACTTTCCAGACGGGCAGAGTGCCGGACCAGGTGATCCTGGACCTGATAGAAAGGCACTTCGACCTACGCCCCGGGGCCATCATCAACCAGCTTGACCTGCGCCGCCCAATCTACAAAGACACGGCGGCATTCGGCCACTTCGGGCGCGAGGATCTCGGACTGCCTTGGGAACGTACCGACAAGGCGGAGACGCTGAAGGCCGAGGCCGGGTTGTGATAGCGACGACATCGGAGAGGCCCGGATGACGATTCGCTTTGGAACGGACGGATGGCGGGCTGTCATAGGCTGGGAATACACGGCCGATAACGTAAGAGCCTGCGCCGCGGGTACGGCTCAATACCTGAAGAAGAACAATCTGGCGGAGCGAGGTCTCTTGGTCGGCTACGACACTCGGTTCCTGTCTGAAGAGTTCGCCGCCGAAGTGGCCGGGGTAACCACGGCAATGGGAGTCCCCACCTACCTAGGCGACGCGGCTGCGCCAACGCCGGTAGTGAGCTACAACGTCATCGACCGTCGCGCTGGGGGAGCCGCGATAATCACGGCCAGCCACAACCCGGCGAACTGGAACGGGTACAAGTACAAACCCGACTACGGCGGCAGCGCATCGACGGAAGAGGTCGAGGCGTTAGAAGCCGAGATAAACCGGGTCTCCCGGAACTCTATCCAAACGCTTTCTCCGAATGAGGCCCTGCGCCAAGGGGTGCTGGAATACATCGATCAGAAAACTCCGTATTTGAACCACGTGGCAACGCTCGTAGATCTTCCCACCATCAGGGACAGCGGTTTGAAGGTAGCGGTGGACGCCATGCACGGCGCGGGCTCAGGCTATCTGCCCCAACTGCTAGAGGGAGACCGTACCGCGGTCACGGAACTGCGCGGGGAGCGTAATCCTGCCTTCCCCGGCATGCAGCAGCCTGAGCCGGTAGCGCATAATCTGGCGCCGCTTTCGGAATGGATAACATCGAACGGCGCAGACGTGGGCATAGCGCTGGACGGGGACGCGGACCGTGTGGGGCTTGTGGACGAAAAGGGCAGGTTCATCACCACTTTGCAGACGTTCACCTTGCTGGCTCTGTACCTTCTGGAACAGCGACAGGAGAGGGGCCCGCTGGTGAAGTCTACAACTATGACCAGCATGATCTACCGCCTGGGCAAGCTGTTCGACGTGCCGGTGTACGAAACCGCGGTGGGCTTCAAGTTTCTGGGTCCGGTGATGATGCGGGAAAACGCTTTGACAGCGGGTGAGGAGAGCGGCGGCTTTGCCTTCAGAGGTCACGTACCGGAACGCGACGGGATCCTGAGCGGTCTCTTCCTTCTGGACATGGTAGTTAAAACGGGCAAACGCCCCTCAGAGCTGCTGGACTACCTCTTCAGCAAGCTTGGCCCTCACTACTACGACCGCCTGGACGTGCCGTTCTCGCCGGAGAACCGCGGAGCTACGGAGAAACGGGTGGCGTCTCAGAGGCCGGATGCTCTGGGCGGTTCCAGGGTGGTAAGCCGTGACGAGATGGACGGAGTACGGTTCATGCTGGAGGACGGCGCTTGGCTACTGATACGGTTCTCCGGAACAGAGCCGCTACTGCGCATCTACGCCGAAGCAGGCAGCGACGACGCGGTAAAGCTACTGCTGGACGAGGGCAGGAACCTGGCCGGCGTGTGAGGTTCGAGATCGGAGCAAATGGAACCATTTGGCTCAAACCTACGTTTATTATAGTAAGGGGCGCTCAACCCACCGGGTTACCGCGCTTCCGCCAAACCAGGTTACGGTAAGAGGCATATAATGAACGCGAAACTCTTTCAGACGCTCTGCTCTCTGTCCGCCGCCGTTGCCATGCTCATAGCGGTTGCCGGCTGCACAAGCTCCGATCCCACTCCCGCACCCACCGCTACCGCCACCCCGGTTCCACCGGCGCCTATCGACACCCCTAACCCGGCGGCGGGCACCGACCCCGACTCGCTGATTGGCGCGTGGACGCTTGTCAGCATCGGAGAAGCGACAACATCCCGCTCGCTGATTAGTGGCACGGAGATAACCGCGGAGTTCTCGGCTGACGGCGATGTTTCCGGCAACGGCGGCTGCAACGGATACCGAGGCAGCTACCGTGCGGAGGACGGCGGCATCTCCTTCGGCGAAGTGGCTATCACGGAGAGGGGGTGTCCAGAGCCAGCGGGGGTCATGCGACAGGAGACGCAGTTCGTGGAGTCGTTCACCTCAGCGAAGATGTACCGCTTCGCCGACGGCGACCTTGTGCTGTCGGACGGCTCCGGCGGGGAGTTGGTCTTTTCCCGCTCTGCGGGGTAACGGATAGCGGGGGCCGTCTTTCCAACTCGTGGTGAGCCTAGAGTTTACCCTGAGCCCAGCCCAAAGGAACCATTAGAGCGGGAAACCGCGGTAGCGTGAGGGCGGGCAGGTTTTTAGTCCTCGGCCGTTGAGGAAGTTGCAGCCTACGGTCATTCTGAGCGCAGCGAAGAATCTAAGGCGTTTCATTTTAAGACACTGGCGGATCACCTGCAGGAGGCTTTTGGAATTCTTCACTCCCCTGCAAAATCTGTCAATAAATTAGCTAACATATACAAGAGTGACATTTGGCACGTCTTCTTCGGATGACACCGCAGTTATACAGGTCTGCTATAGGGAGAATCCAGGCCCGGCAACCCTACCGCTTGCTGTATTGCTGGGCTTTCCTGGCGCGTTTCAATCCGTACTTCTTGCTCTCTTTGATCCTGGCGTCGCGGGTGAGGAGGCCGTGCTCTCGCAAGGGCTTCCTGAAGCTTTCGTCCAAGACCACCAGCGCCCTGGCGATGCCGTGTCCGATGGCCCAGGCCTGGCTGCTGGGGCCGCCGCCCTTGACCTTGACCTGCGCGGTGTACTTCCCTTCAGTATTGGTAACTTCCAGGGGTCGAACTGCCATCTCTTGCCATGGCCTCCAAGGGATCACTTCCTCTATGGGCTTGCCGTTGATGACTATCCCCCCCGGCTGTATATAGAGGCGCACCTGGGCAATGGCCGTCTTGCGCTTGCCCACACCGTGATAGTAGGTTTCCTGGGTCATTTACTCCTCCGATTCCCCCTCGGCGATGGTTTCGGTCGCTGCGTTTTCCGGGTCCCCGTTGAGACCCTCCGATCCGTGGGCCATAGCGGACGCTTCTTCTGTCGACACCTCGGCAGCTAGAAGGGCTTGCCTTCTTTCCGTGGCGGTGACCTGTGCTTGGTGGGGATGCTCATCTCCGGCGTACACCTTCATTCTGCGGAGCATGTGCCGACCAAGGGTGTTCTTGGGCAGCATACCTTTCACGGCGTGCTGGATGGCCCTTTCTGGATGCCTGTCCAGAAGTCGTTGAAGGTTGGTGGTGCGCAGTCCGCTGGGATAGCCGGAGTGACGGTAGTACATCTTTTGCTCCAGCTTCTTGCCGGTAACAGCCACTCTGGATGCGTTGAGAACTATGACGTAGTCTCCGGTAAGAACGTTGGGCGTATAGATTGGCTTGTGCTTGCCCTGCAAGACGCGCGCTATCTCGCTGGCCAGTCTGCCAAGCGGCTTGCCGGCAGCATCCACAACCTTCCATTCAGAGGTTATATCCGCCTGTCTTGCTGTATGTGTCCTGTTGTGTTTAGTAGCCATTGGGTAGAAAGTCCTTGTAGTTAACTTGCAGCAGGCAAAGACCCTGCGGAGGCATTGTCCTGGCCAGACCTAAGCTCCAGGGGTTGGTGCCGCCCTGCAGCGTGGCGGGGACGGTCTCCGGGGAAGCGCGACCGTTGCCTATAGCCACCAGCAGCCCGGCAATACGGCGCATCTGGTGGGGAAGAAAGGCGTTGGCCTCCACTTGAAACCTCACCGTATCCTCATCGCGGTCTACGGCACCGGCCATGATGCGCCTCACGGTGCTCTTTCCCGGTGGCACCGGGCCGCTGAGAGGAGCAAAGTCGTGCTCTCCTATCATTCCATCTAGGGCGAGTTGCATAGCGTCCTCATCCAGCGATTCCGCCACGCGGGCGGAGTAGCGCTCCCGCAAGGGCGAGGGCGATCCGCTGTTGAGAATGGAATATCCGTAGACTCTGCTGACTGCGTGTCGCCGCGGATCAAAGGATACGTCTACATAGCAGGCTTTCTTCACCGCAATATCGCTGGGAAGAAAGTGATTCAGGCCGCTGAGCAAACTGTCCGGAGATAGATTGGAACGGGTGAGGAACGCCACGGCTTGACCCTTGGCGTGTACACCAACGTCGGTGCGGCCCGCAGCCTTGATGCGGACTTTCTCCAAGGTCAGCTTGTGAATGGCGGACTCTATCTCGCTCTGGACGGTGGGAACGCTGGGTTGATATTGAAAGCCGCGGTAAGAGGTACCGTCGTATTCAACGATGAGGGCGGCTTTGCGAGGGTGCGAACTCTGCATACTTATACCAACTCCAGCAAAGCCATGGAAGCGCCATCCCCCTTGCGGGGGGCCAGCTTGAGCACGCGGGTATAGCCTCCCGGCCGTTCCGAATATCTTTCACTGAGATCATCGAACACCTTGGCTATGACGTCTTTGTCGGGAAGGAAGGACAAGGCCAACCGGCGATGGTGAAGGGTGCCCTTCTTGCCGTATGTGATGACGCGTTCCGCCAAACCACGGACCTCTTTGGCCTTGGCCTCCGTAGTAGTGATGCGCTCGTTGAGCAGCAGATCACGGACAAGGCCGCGGTAGAGGGCTTTGCGCTGACCTCCGTTGCGGTTGAGCTTTCTTCCAGCGACTCTATGCCTCACAACTGCTCCTCCTGGTTCTCCGGAGCAAGTCCAAGCGACTCAGGTTCCTCATCCAATGTGAGGTGGTCTTCCGCGGGCAGGTCGTCATCACTGGCTCCATTCTGGGACTTCGTCTCCTCAGGGAGGTATCCCAAGTCTTCCAGCTTTGCATAAAGCTCGCGCAGCGACTTTTCGCCGAAGTTACGTATCTTGAGCAAGTCCGACTTGTCCCTTTCCAGCACTTCGCCAACACGGTTGATGTGCGCCCGTTTGAGACAATTCAAGGTGCGCGCCGAGAGGTCGAGTTTTTCGACAGGGGTATTGTAGACCTCTGCGGGGACGGCTACGGCTAGGGACGCGACCTCTCCCGTCGCTTCGGCCGACTTGCGGATATTGGCGAAGAGGAAGAACCTGTCCACCAGGATGTGGCCTGCTTTGGCCAGTGCTTCCAGAGGGCTTATGGTGTAGTCGGTCCATATTTCCAGCACCAGCAACTCAAAGTCAGTCCTGTGACCGACACGGGTGAACTCAACGCTGAAGTTGACGCGGCGCACGGGAGTGTATATAGCATCCATGGGCAGTACGCCTATGGGCAAGCCATCACCCTCGACGGCTGGGACGTAGCCAGTGCCCTGCTCCACGTTCAACTCCACGGAGAGAGTGGCTTCCGGTGAGTCCAGGGTGGCTATGTGAAGCTCCGGGTTGGCTATCTCAAAATCTGCCGAGGTCATGATATCGCCGGCGGTGACCTCTCCTTCTCCCGTCACTTCCAGCCTGAGCTTGCCGGGTCTGTCGGCGAGGGAGCGGAGTCTAACGGCCTTGAAATTGAGAAGAAGGTCTGAGACACCCTCTTTGACGTGGGGTATGGTGGAATATTCATGTGCAACGCTCTCCACCTTTACCCAGGTAATAGCAGTGCCGGGTATGGAACCCAGCAGCACTCTGCGCAAGGGGTTACCCAGCGTGGTCCCATATCCACGCTCCAACGGACCTATGGTGAACTTGCCGTAACCGTCCGTGATATCTTCAACTTTGATTTCAGGTCGAGGAATTTCAACGGTTGGAACAGGAACAGGCGTCAACAACACAGCACCTCCACTTGGGACGATACATCACTTAGAGTAGTACTCAACTATCAATCTGGTTTCAATACCGCTTTCCAGCTCATTAGCATTCGGCGGTCTGATGATGGTGCCCGAGAGGTTCTTGGTGTCTACAGTCAGCCACGCGGGAACTGCTTTTCTGGGCATACCGTCTATCAGATCTTTTACGAACTGCTTATCGCTATTGGCCGGCTTCCAGGCTATAACCTGGTCGGGCTTCAGGCGATACGAAGGAATGTTCACTTTTCTGCCGTCTACAGTGAAGTGGCCGTGACGCACCAGCTGGCGCGCCTGAGACCTTGACTCCGCAAAGTCCAAGCGGTAGACCACGTTGTCCAACCGCTGCTCCAACAGCTGCAACAGAGCTTCGCCCGTGTTCTGCGGGCTCTTCTGCGCCTGCTCAAAGTAGTTGCGGAACTGGCGCTCCAAAAGCCCGAACATCACACGCGCCTTCTGCTTTTCTCTAAGCTGGATACCCCAGTCGCTGGCTCTTCTGCGCCTTGGCGACTGGTCGCCAGGCGGACGCCGCCTGCGCTCGATGGCGCAGCGCGGTGTATAGCACCTCTCACCCTTCAGCAACAGCTTCTCTCCTGCGCGGCGGCACAGCCTGCATGCAGGACCGGTATATCTGCCCATACTCTTCTACACTCTCCTTTTCTTTGGTGGCCTGCAGCCATTGTGCGGGATGGGCGTGACATCCCGTATGCTTGTCACGTTGATGCCGGCGGCCTGTAGGGAGCGGATGGCCGCCTCCCTGCCCGCGCCGGGGCCTTTGATCAATACTTCCACTTCCCTGACTCCATGCTCCATGGCACGCCGCGCCGCGGAGTCAGCGGCACGCTGTGCAGCAAAGGCGGTGCCTTTGCGAGCCCCTTTGAAGCCCACCGTGCCTGAACTGCCCCAGGATAAGACGTTGCCGTCCGGGTCGGTCAAAGTGATCAGAGTATTGTTGAAGGTGGAATGGATATAGGCCTTCCCCTTGGGAACGAACTTCCTTTCCCTTCTGCGCGGTCTTGATCTTCCTCTAGCCATATTGATGGGTCTCCTACTTCTTGCCTACGGTGCGGCGGCGTCCGGCAACTGTCCTGCGCGCGCCGCGCTTGGTTCGTGCGTTTGTCTTGGTCCTCTGCCCACGGACGGGTAAACCACGCCGGTGTCTTAGGCCGCGGTAGCTCCCAATGTCCATGAGACGCCGGATGTTCATGTTGACCTCGCGCCGAAGGTCACCCTCTACCCTGTACTCCTTGTCGATGACCTCCCGGAGTCTGTTCAACTCCTCTTCTGACAGGTCTCTGACCCTGGGATTGGCCTTCACCTCGGCCCTGTCCAGCACTCTGAGAGCTATCTTGGGCCCTATGCCGTAGATGCGTCTCAGAGAGACCTCTACTCGCTTGTTGTCTGGAATGTCCACGCCCGCTATGCGCGCCATATTGCCCCCTCCTTGGGTGATACGCCATGCCGTTTCCTAATCCGCATCATCCCTGCCTCTGCATATGCTTGGGATTGGTGCAGATAACCCTAACTCTACCTTCACGGCGAATTATCTTGCACCTGTCGCACATTTTCTTCACTGAAGACCGTACTTTCATTCCTACCGTCCCTACCTGAATCGGAAAGTGACCCGGCCGCGGGTGAGGTCATAGGGAGACAGTTCCACCAAGACGCGGTCTCCCTGGAGCACTCTTATAAAGTGCATCCTCATCTTCCCGGAGATGTGCGCCAGGACCTGATGTCCATTGGCAAGCTCCACCTTGAACGTAGCGTTGGGCAGGGCCTCCTTGACCGTTCCCTCTACTTCTATGGTCTCTTTCTCTTTCTTAGCCATTAGCAATCAGAGTGCGTTATGAATCCTTTCACTGTTTCGTCTGGTGAGGACTTCCGGTCCCTGCTCCGTTATGGCCACGGTATGCTCGAAATGGGCCGAAAGGGAGCCGTCGGCGGTGACCACTGTCCAATTATCCTCAAGTACGCGGGTCTGCCATCCACCCATGTTGAGCATGGGTTCAATAGCAATCACCATACCCGGCCTGAGCAGCGGACCCCTACCAGCCTCGCCAAAGTTGGGCACGGAAGGCTCCTCGTGCAGAGAGCGGCCTACACCGTGGCCAACGTATTCCCTGACTATCCCGTAACCGCTGGGTTCGGCGAATCGCTGAATCGCGGCAGAGATGTCTCCGACACGGTTCCCCGCAACGGCTGCCTTGATACCCTCTTCCAAGCTGAGGCGCGTAGTTTCTAGGAGTAGCTCAACCTCAGGGGGTATGCTGCCCACGGCGATGGTCGTGGCGCTGTCCCCATGGTGGTCGTCCACTATAGCGCCGACATCGACGCTTACAATGTCGCCATCAAGGACTACCCTATCTCCCGGTATGCCGTGCACTATCTCCTCGTTGAAGGAGAAACAGATTGTGGCAGGAAACCCGCGATAGCCCTTGAAAGAGGGCCTTGCGCCGAGACGTCTTATTTCCCGTTCGGCTATGCGGTCAAGATCCTTGGCCTTCATACCGGGCTGAATAGCGGCACGCAGGGCTTCTATGGCCGCCGCCACGACCTGACCGGCCTTGCGCATGCTTTCAAGCTCCTGCGGCGATTTTACGCTGATCCCGCTGGCACCCGTCTTTATTTCGTTCAATAAAAGGTCTGTCATGTTTAGCATGGTCAACTTATCTATTATACTTCAACCGCCCCTAGCTCCTAAACCTCGCCTATTCAACGGCAACAAGCCCGGAAACAGCCCGCAAGGTCTCCGCTGCAACCTGTCCAACGGCCTGCTCTCCATTGATTTCAATCAGTTTCCCCTGTGCCCCGTAGTGACCCAGTAGCTCGTTGAGGCCGGACCACTGGACCTGCAGACGTTTCCTCACCACTTCTGGCTTGTCATCGTCTCGCTGATACAGCACTCCGTCGCACTTTTCACACTGGGAGGAGGAATCTAGGTCAATCATCGAGTAGGGGACCTCGCAACCGTCGCAGACCAACCTCTGACTAAGCCGTTGCACAAGCTCGTCTTCGCTAACCTGGATGTAGACGGCGCCCTCTATTGGGATACCGTTCAACGCCTGGTCCAAGGCCCCGGCTTGCGGGAGTGTCCTGGGAAATCCGTCCAAGACGAAGCCCGTGCCGCCAACTTGCTCTATGCGTTCAAGGATCATTCTGATTGTTACGTCGTCTGGGACAAGCTCTCCCTTCTCCATGTAGCTATTGGCAAGCAGTCCCAGCTCAGTACCTTGGGACCGGTGATATCGGAACAGGTTCCCGGAAGATATAGAGGGAACATCCAACTCCTCTGAGAGAAGGTGGGCCTGTGTACCTTTACCGGCTCCAGCCAATCCAAGCAATACTATCCGCAAATCTTACCTACCGTAGAAATCCTTCATAGTTGCGCATGAGCAGCTGCGCTTCTAGCTGTCTCAGCGTGTCCAAGGCCACGCTGACCATGATGAGCAGGCTGGCGCTACTTAACTGAATAGCGCGTATGTCCGTTAGTATAGTGGCAAAGTAGGGGATGATAGCTACCACTCCAAGGAAGATAGCGCCGCCCCAGGTGATGCGTATGATGACGCGATTGAGAAAGTCCGCTGTGGGCCGCCCAGGTCTGATGCCCGGTATGAAGCCTCCGTTCTTCTGCAAGTTTTCAGCAAGGTTCTGTTGCTGGAAGGTGACCAGTGTATAGAAGAAAGTGAACACTACTACCAGAATGAACAGAAGTATCCAATAGGTCAGCCCGGTTGGCGCTAGCGAGGTCTCGAAGAAGCGAGCAATCTGACCAAAGACCGATGTGCTGGTAGGGCTAGCGATGTAGCTGGCCATGGTGGCGGGCAACACCATGATGGAAAAGGCGAAGATGAGAGGTATCATGCCCGCGGAGTTTACCCGCAAGGGGACATAGGTAGTGCCAGATTGGCGATACATGCGGCCCCCCCTGAATACGCTTCTGCCGTATTGCACTGGGATGCGTCGCTGTGCCTCCGTGAAGTAGACGATTAGATAGACGATTACTACACCTATAGCGATAAGTAGAAACAGGCCGCCAAGGTTGTTTCGCTCTAGGAAGCCTTGCCCAACAAGCTGAGGGAACTCGGCTACTATGCCAGCGAATATGATGATGGAAATACCATTTCCAATACCCCGTTCAGTGATGAGCTCACCCAGCCAGACCAGGAACACTGCGCCGGCCGTCATGGAAATGACCATGGTAACGGTGGTTAGGTTGAGGCCGGTGGTGAAGTCGGAGCCTGCAAGGCCGCCAAAGCGGTTTATCAGGGCAAGCTGTCCGTACCCCTGGGCAAGGGCTATGGGCACCATCAGGTAATGAGTGATTTGATTCATTCTCTGGCGTCCGGCCTCACCTTCCTTAGCGAGAGCCTGCAGACGTGGGATGACCGGGGTCATCAGCTGCATGACTATGGATGCCGTAATATAGGGGTAGACGCCCAGCGCCATTATGCTGAGGTTGCGCAGACCGCCGCCGCTGAACAGGTCTATAAAGCCAAACAGTGCGTTGCTTTCAAAGGCGCTGTTCAAGGCGTTGCGGTCTATGTTTATGACCGGGACGTGAGCCAGGAAGCGGAATACCACCAGCATTACCAGCACGAAGAGAATGCGGTTCCGCAAGTCCGGCACACGGACGGCGTCTATCATCGCCTGGAGAAGAGCCGGGCGCGATGACTGCTGCTGCCTTACGGATGAAGCGCGCGAGGTCATACCACCTCTACCGAACCGCCCGCTGCTTCTATTGCAGCCCGAGCTGATTTGCTGAACTTGTGGGCAGTCACGTTGAGCGGTTCCTGCAACGTGCCCCTGCCCAGTATCTTGACTGGTTTCTTATTGCTTTTTACGATGCCCAACTCCTTGAGCGTCGTGGGGTTCACGTAGGTATGGGAAGGGAGTGAATTGAGGCGCTCCAAGTTCACCTCCTGGTACTCCACCCGGAATATATTGGTGAATCCCCGCAGCATGGGCAAGGCCTTCATTAAGGGCAGGGTGCCGCCGGAAAATCCACGGCGCAGCTTGCCGCCGCTTCGCGACTTCTGTCCCTTCATGCCACGTCCGGAGTAGTTCCCACGGCCACTGCCGTCGCCGCGGCCCACGCGACGATGGCGTGTGCGAGAGCCTTTGGCAGATTTTAACTGATGCTGTTTCATGGTTTTATTCGTCATCCCTGGCTTGTTCAACTGTAACCAGATGCCGCACCCTGTGCAGCATGCCACGTATGGAAGGCGTATCGGCATGTTCCACCGTGTGGTGCAACCTGTGTAATCCCAGCGCTTTGATCACCCTTCGCTGAGTACGAGGATAGCCTATTGTGCTCTTGGTCCATGTTATAAGCAGTTTGCTCATATTCTACGCTCAGCCTGTAAATCCGCTCTCTGTTGCCGGTAGTACAGGGGAACCCTCTTCTTCAATCTCAATCGGCATAGGGGAAGCGGCCTGTTCTCGTCCAGATTCCTCTGGGACTTCTTCCTGTTCGGGCGCAAACATTGCCAGCTGCCTCAATGCCTCTATGGTGGCTCTCACTACATTGATAGGATTCTGACTACGCAGGGACTTGGCCACAACGTCTTTGGCTCCAACCATATCCAGCACGGCGCGCATGGAGGGCCCGGAAATGATGCCTGTTCCGGGAGGGGCAGGTTTTAGCATCACCTGAGCGGCGCCGTACTTGGCCTTGACCTGAAATGGTACGGTGGTGCCCTTCAGAGGCACGGTGATCAACGTCTTTTGCGCAATGGTAGCGCCTTTCCTTACGGCGTCAGGTATGGCGATAGCTTTGCCCAAGCCGGAACCGACCCTGCCCTGGCCGTCACCAACCACGACGAGGGCGCTGAAGGTGAGGTGTCGCCCGCCCTTGACGACTTTGGCGACACGGCGAATGTTGACAACGCGCTCGGTAAGGGTAACTTCCTCCCTGTCCAGGTCATCGATAACTCTATTCATCTGGTTGACCATTAGAATTCAAGACCTCCCTCACGGGCAGCATCGGCCAGTGCCTTGACCCTACCGTGGTATTTATACCCCCCTCTATCAAAGATAACCTTGGTAACGCCTGCCTTGTTTGCCGCCTCAGCAATCTGTTTGCCCACGGCGGATGCGGCC
Organism: uncultured Dehalococcoidia bacterium; assembly: GCA_964450505.1. Lineage (GTDB taxonomy): Bacteria > Chloroflexota > Dehalococcoidia > Lucifugimonadales > QGNO01 > DAOUJH01. The sequence continues at coordinate 32,168 of CAYVEN010000001.1, forward strand.
TGCGTCTTCACCATACCCGCTCCGTTCTGTTCCAGAGACAGACTGGAAGCGGCAACGATCGTGCGGCCTTTTGAGTCGTCGATGACCTGAGCGTATACCTGGCGCAGGCTGCGGAACACGCTCAACCTGGGCCGCTCGGCAGTCCCCGTCACTTTCTTACGTACGCGGATATGTCTGGAGCGTCTGCTGTGTGTCCTGTTCTGTTTTCGAGCCATGATTACCTAGCCCTCGCCGCACTCTTGCCCGGTTTGAGACGGATGCGCTCGTTAAGATACCTTATCCCTTTGCCGGTGTAGGCGTTGGGGCGGCGTATCCTCTTGATACGAGCGGCCATCTCTCCCACCAGCTGTTTGTCTATGCCGTTCACGTGAATGCGGTTGTTGCCCTGCACTTCAAGGCCTACGCCCTCCAGGGGCTGCACTTCCACGGGATGGGAGTAGCCGACCTGTACTATCACGTTCGGGCCGGATTGCTGGGCTCTATATCCCACTCCAACTATGTCCAGTGTCTTTTGGAATCCCTGGGAGACGCCGGTGATCATGTTGGCTATCAAAGTGCGCGTCAATCCATGCAGGGAGCGGTGTTCTCTAGCTTCGGATTCCCTGGTCACCAGAACCTGCGAATCGTTCACTGCCACGTTTATGCCGTCTCTGATCTGCTGCGCCAGGGAGCCCCTGGGCCCCTCTACGCTGACCAAGCCGGCCTCTACCTTGACATTGACTCCTGCTGGTATCTCTATTGGCTGCCTGCCTATTCTGGACATGTTCCTACCAAACGTAACAAAGTATTTCTCCGCCTATTCCCCGTCGCCAAGCGTCCTGTCCGCTCAGCAAGCCCTTGGACGTGGAAATGACCGACAAGCCGCGACCGCCGTAGAAGCGCGGAAGCTGCTTTTTGTCGACATACACTCGCAAGCCCGGCTTGCTGATGCGCCTGAGTCCCTTTATGACGGACTGGTTGTCCTCGTCATAGAGAAGCCTGATGCGTAACACCTCTCCGGCCTCTTCATGGAACTGATGATAGTCACTGATGAAGCCTTCCTTCTTCAGAAGCTCTAGGATAGCCTTCTTCAGCTTGGACGGCGGAGTGGACACCCAGTCACGGTGGACGGCAATGCCGTTGCGTATCCTTGTTAGCATATCCCCAATGGGATCCGTTTGAGTCACAGTAGCACCTACCAACTAGCCTTTCTGATGCCGGGAAGCTCGCCGCGCAAAGAGAGCATCCTGAAACAAATGCGGCACAGTCCAAAGTGGCGAATATACGCCCTGGGCCTCCCGCAGAGGTAGCAACGGTTATGATATTGTACTTTGAACTTTGGCGGCTTCCGCCATTTGGCTACTTTTGCTGCTTTGGCCATTCTTACCTCAGTCGAGCCGCTCCCTGGCAAACGGTACTCCAAACATTTCCAGGAGGCGGAATGCTTCTTCATCCTTCTGAGCAGTGGTGACAAAGGTCACCTGGAAGCTACGGATGCGGTCTATGCGGTTGTAGTCTATCTCTGGGAAGATGATCTGTTCTCTGATGCCCAACGAGTAGTTTCCTCGCCCGTCAAAGCTGGTCCTGGGTACGCCACGGAAATCTCGTATACGGGGGAGCGCGGCATTGATGAGCCTTTCCATAAACTCATACATGCGGCGTCCTCTCAGAGTTACCATGACACCAATCTGCATGCCGTCTCTGATTTTGAAGCCCGCTATGGACTTCCTGGCCCTGGTGATCACGGGCTTCTGCCCGGAGATGGCGGTCAGCATCTGAGATACGGAGTCAATGGCATTGGAGTTGGTCAGCGCCTCTCCCAGACCCACGTTCATCACCACCTTCTCCATGCGCGGGGCCTGTAGAGGGACCTTATAGCCAAATTCACTGATGAGCTGAGGCACAAACTCCTGCCGGTACTTCAGCAGCAGATTTGGCACGTGGTTGGCAGCAGGTTGAGAGCCGTTTTCTTGAGTGCTCTGCGGCTTGGCCTGGCGTCCACGCTGAGGAGAGGCCGGCTTCTTCCGGCTCCGGGCGGACTCTGATTTCGGTTGCTTTTGTGCTTCTTCCATAACGTCTTTCTATCTATCGATCATTTCTTTGCATAAGCGGCACACACGTACTTTACGACCATCGTCAAGGTACGTGCGCCCGACGCGAACCGCTTTGTTGCAGGTTGGACAAACCAGCATAACCTTGGAAGCATGGAGAGGTGCTTCCATCTGGATTATTCCGGCCTGCCGGAGATTGGAGGTGGGACGCTGGTGCTTTCTAACCATATTGACGCCTTCCACTGTGACGCGATTCTTGGCTGGCAGGACGGACTGGACCGTGCCCCTCTTTCCGGCGTCCTTGCCGGAAATGACCTCCACCGTATCGTTCCTTCTAATATTCACTAGAGCACCTCCGGCGCCAGGGAAACTATCCGCATGTACTCTTTGTCCCGCAGCTCCCTAGCCACCGGGCCGAAGATGCGAGTCCCCCTGGGCATGAGTTGATCCGTGAGGACTACGGCTGCATTATCATCGAACCGGATATGTGAGCCGTCGGGACGCCTATAGGCATGAGACGTCCTAACCACCACCGCTTTGACCACGTCTCCGGATTTCACCGGAGCATTGGGTGTGGCCTCTTTCACGGCGGCGACGATAACGTCGCCCACGCGAGCATAGCGCTTGCGGGTTCCCCCAGGGATATTGATGCACATGATCACCCTGGCACCTGAGTTATCGGCTACTGTAAGCCTGGAGTAAGTCTGTATCACGGTCCTTCCTTGCCTTCTCTCTCTTCAACTGTCCGTCCAGTCTCCTCTTCCGTAGAGACCTCAGGCTCTTGCCCGGTGGACGGAGCATCCTGGGCCAGCGCTTCATCCGCGGAGGTTTCCACAGCTTCAGCAACGTCCCCCTCAGTTGCCTCTTCTGCGGGGGCCCCGACTTCCGGTTCAGGCTCCTCGGCTGCTTCGGGTTCGGGCTCCTCAGCCGTCTCCGGTTCAGACTCTTCGGCCGCTTCCGACTCAGACTCCTCGGCCGCTTCCGGTTCGGCTGGGTCCACCTCGTCAACCTGGGGAACATCGGCCACTGCCACGGCAGCCGGCTGAGCGATCTCTTCCTCTATTGCCGCGCCTATCTCCTGCGGCGCTATCTCCGGAACCTCGTGCCGTTCCAGTATCTCGGCTATGCGCCACCGCTTGAGGCGGGACAACGGCTTGGTCTCCACTATTAGCACCCGGTCGCCTATGCGGGCGTCGTTCTGCTCATCGTGTGCATGGAACTTGGAGATGCGACGTATGCTCTTTCGATACACGGGATGCCGCTGCCGCCACTGGACGGCGACCACCACGGTCTTATCCATCTTATCGCTGATCACTTGGCCAATGCGTCTTTTGCGGTTTGCAGTGCTCATTTTGCCTGCTCCAACAGTTGACGTTCCCGAAGCACGGTCTTGATTCTAGCTATCTTGTTGCGCACCTTCTTCTGTTGCGAAGTATCGCTCAACTGCCGCGTCGATAGCCGGAATCGCACGCTCAACGCCTCTTTGTAAGTCTCTTGCAACTCTTTCTCCAAGTCTTCCTGGGACAAAGCCCTTACTTCGTAAATACGCACGGTTACTCTCCCGCTCCGGCGGCGACGTGAGCGTCTTGCCGGGCAATAATGCGGACGTCTATGGGCATCTTGTGAGAAGCTAGGCGCAGAGCCTCTTTTGCCGTATCCTCGGGGACACCGGAGATTTCGTAGAGGATTCTGCCCGGCTTGACCACGACAACCCACTGATCCACGGGGCCCTTGCCTGAGCCCTGCCGGGTTTCGGCAGGTTTCTTGGTAATGGGCTTATCCGGGAAGACTCGGATCCAGATGTTGCCGCCTCTGCGCACATGACGTGTAATGGCTCGGCGGCCCGCCTCTATCTGACGCGCCGTTATCCATGCGGGCTCCATTGCTTTCATGGCAAAATCGCCAAAGAGAACCTGATTACCGGCATGAGCTGCCCCACGCATGCGGCCGCGATGCGTCTTGCGGAACTTAACTCTCTTCGGCTGCAACATCCTGCGCCTCCGTATCCTTCACTGAATCATCCTGAACATCGCCGGTATCTACGCTTCTCGTGCTGATGGGCGCCAGCGCCTCATCAACGCCGTCTCTCTCCGAATCGGTATCGCCGGCCTGCAGAGTTACCTCTATTGTGCCCAGCTCCTCTACCTCTTCCTGCTGCTGCGCCAGGATGTCACCCTTGTACAGCCAGACCTTGATGCCTATCCTGCCCATGGTTGTGGCAGCTTCGGCCAACCCGTAATCTATATCGGCGCGCAGCGTGTGCAGAGGGACGCGTCCCTCCATGGCTTTCTCTTTCCGCGCTATCTCGTTTCCTCCCAGCCGGCCAGAGGAGACAATCTTGATACCCTGAGCGCCGGCCTGCATGGCCCTGGACAAAGCCTGCCGCATGGCGCGGCGAAAAGCCACCCTGCGCTCAAGCTGGTCGGCGATGTTCCTCGCCACCAGGTAGGCGTTCAGCTCCGGCTGGCGGATCTCCTGAACGTTGACCCTAGCGCGTTTGCCAGTGATCCTCTCTATGTCCCTCCGCAGCTCTTCTATACGCTGGCCGCCGCGCCCAATGACGATGCCGGGACGCGAGGTATGCATGGTGATCACCAAGTCATTGCTGGGGCGCTCTATATTCACCAGGGCTATACCAGCGTCCACGTATGTCTTGTTGATGTGCTTTCTGATCTTCAGGTCCTCCTGAAGGAGATCCCTGTAGGTCTCGCTCTTAGCAGCAAACCACTTGGCGTCCCAGTCCTTGATGATGCCCAGTCGAAAGCCTATGGGATGGGTCTTCTGGCCCAATTAAACCTCCTCGTCCACCACAACGGTGATATGGCTGGAGCGCTTGCTTATGCGCCCGGCGCGTCCCCGCGCCGAAGCCCTGAACCGCTTCAGGGACGGGGCTTGGTTGGCGTATACCTGCACCACTTTCAGCTCATCAGGCTCAAGCAGTAGATTGTTCTCGGCATTGGCTGCCGCCGACTTCAACACCTTGGCCACTTCTCTTGCAGCAGGCGTCGGCTGATGATGCAATACGGTAAGAGCTTCATCAACCCTTCTACCGCGAACCAGGGCTGTCACCCACTTCAGCTTTTTGGCGGATATGCTGATATTCTTGGCTGTGGCTTGTGCAGGCATGTTTATCTCACCGAACTGGTTCGCTCAGACTTGGAGGAGTGACCCCGGAACGTTCGGGTGGGGGCAAACTCTCCCAGGCGGTGCCCCACCATGTTCTCAGTGACGAAGATAGGCACGTGGCGGCGGCCGTCATGAACGGCAATGGTCAATCCCAACATATCCGGCATGATCATGGAGGCGCGCGACCAAGTGCGGATTACTGTGCGAGAACCGCTTCTCTGCACCGCCGATACTTTCTTCGCCAGTTTTGGGTGCACGTAAGGCCCCTTTTTTATCGAGCGTGACATAACTTAGCTACCCTACCTCCTATTGCCTCTCCTGCGGACTATCATATTATCGGTACGCCTGTTACGGCGTGTCTTGTAGCCCAGTGCGGGTTTACCCCAGGGCGTCTTGGGCCCGGGCATGCCTACGGATGAGCGTCCTTCGCCTCCTCCGTGGGGATGGTCTCTGGGAGTCATGGCGGACCCCCGTACCGAGGGGCGTCTGCCAAGGTGTCTCTTCTTGCCAGCCTTGCCCAGCTTCACGTTCTTGTTGTCCGCATTCCCCACCTCGCCAACCGTAGCCATTGACCGGCTGAGTATGCGTCTAACCTCGCCCGATGGCAACCTGATAAGCGTGTAATTGGTCTCCTTGGCCAGCACCTGCGCCGACAGCCCAGCGCTGCGGACTATCTTGCCGCCCATGCCGGGTTGCATTTCTATGTTGTGCACCTGGGTGCCCGTGGGTATGTGGCTCAGGGGAAGCGCGTTGCCAACCTTGATCTCGGCATCAGGGCCGGCTTCAACACGATCACCCACCTTCAACTTCTCGGGATGAATTATGTAGCGCTTCTCCCCGTCCGCGTAGTGGATAAGGGCAATCCTTGCCGAACGGTTGGGGTCGTACTCAATGGACGCCACTTTGCCGGGCACTCCCAGCTTGTCGCGCTTGAAGTCTACGATGCGGTAAGACCTTTTGGCGCCGCCGCCGCGACGGCGCACCGTGATCTTTCCTCTGGAATTTCTTCCTCCGGAACGCTTCAGCGGGGCAACGAGCGACTTTTCAGGGCGGGAACCGGTCAACTCTTCGAAAGTGGTGGAAACCGCTCCGCGCCGAGAGGGAGTTGTGGGTCTATATGTCTTCAACGGCATATTCTACGCTCCCTCGAATATCTCGATCCTATCGCCGGGTTTAAGGGTCACAATCGCTTTCTTGCGGTCTCGCGTTTGCGTCCAGCGGGGGCCAAAGCGCTTCCTCTTGCCTCTGTTCTTCACAATGTTCACCTGGAGCACATCCACGTTGTAGGCCCGCTTCACCGCCTCTTTTACCATTATCTTATTGGCTCTGGGCGTAATCTCGAACACGTACTTGTTACGCTCCTGGAGCACAGTGCTTTTCTCAGTGACTATGGGACGCAGCAGAATGTTGAGCTGTTCCATGGCTACGCCTCCTTACGCCCTTCTTCTTCAGGCTCCGCCGGCGTTTCCGGCTCCACTTCCACCGCCGCTGCCGACTCCACTTCTACCGGAGCTTCCGGCTCCACTTCCACTGCTGCTTCCGACTCCGCTTCTGCCGGAGCCTCCAACTCTACTTCCACCGTTGCTTCCGGCTCTACTTCCGTCGCTACATCCACCAGCGTTTCCGACTCCGGTGTCGCTGTTTCTTCCTGATCTGCACTTGCCTTGGTTCGACGGCTCCTGCCACCACGGGTAGTGGTGGACGAAGCACGTCGGCGCGTCCTAGTCTTTGGTTCCATCTCCACTTCCGCGGAGGTTACGCCGCCCGCCCACAGCTCTTCCGCCCGGTGGACGGCATCTACCGTCATGATGAGGCTGTCATATTCCAGCAAGTCTAGGACATTGATGTTGGAAGCAGGGAGCGTTTTTACCTTCTTGATGTTGCGGGCGGAGAGCACTAAGTTGCTGCTGGGTGGATGCGTGACTATCAGGGTGCTGGAGGCTGCGTCCAGTGCCTTCAGAACGTTCACCATCTCCTTGGTCCGGGAAGTGGGCAGATCCATGTTCTGAAGAAGAGTCAGCCTGCTGTCTCTAGCCTTGTCCGAGAGCAGGCAACGAATGGCGAGCCTGCGCATCTTCTTGGGCATGCTCTGGCGAAAACTCCGCGGGCTGGGGCCGAACACAATGCCTCCACCTGCGTATTGGGGAGAACGTATGCTGCCCTGCCTGGCACGTCCGCTATGCTTCTGAGGCCTGGGCTTGGCTCCTCCGCCCGATACCTGGGCCCGCGTCTTTGTGGAGGACGTGCCCTGCCTGGCATTGGCAAGCTGGCGCACCATGGCCTGGTGCACCACCGGCTGGTTGGCTGGAACACCAAACAAACTATCGCTGACTTCCAACGTTCCAACCTGGGTACCCGTTATGTCCATTACGGGAAGCTTCACTGTCCCTTCCCTTCCTTTTCTTCTTCGCTTGGCTTAGGAGCCTCTTCTTGAGATGAAGCAACTTCAGCCACTTCCTCTTCCGCAGTTTCTGCCTCCGGTGTCGATTCAGAGGCCTCTTCCTGAGTAGATGCTTGGGGTGCCTCCACTTCCTGCTGCTGTACTGGCTGCTCAGCGACCGGATCTTGCTCTTCCACAGCGGCCTCTGCCTGCTCTTCGACTTCTACAACGGTGTCCTGATCTTCCGTAAGGTACGCCTTTTCAACGGGCGTGCTCCAGATAGGGTTCTGCTTAAGCCGTTGGACGCCTTCAGTGGTGTGTTGAATGAGCACGAGTTGCCGGTTGGCGCCTGGCACGCTTCCTTTGATAAGCAAAAGATTGCGTTCGACATCCACCTGGACAACCTCCACGTTCTGCGCGGTGACGCGGACGGCGCCCATGTGTCCGGCCATGCGTTTACCCTTGAGCACCCGGCCCGGCGTGGTGCCTGCGCCAATGGAGCCCGGAGCGCGATGCCTATCGGACTGTCCGTGAGTCTTGGGCCCGCCGCTAAAGCCATGCCGTTTGATGCCTCCGGCAAAGCCACGGCCCTTGGTGGTGCCAGTCACATTTATGACGTCGCCGGGCTGGAATATAGAAACGTCCACGGTTTGACCTACCTGAACGTAGCTCAGGTCCGCAGGCGGCAACTCCCTTAGATAGCGGAAGCTCCCTATCCCTCTCAGGTGTCCCTCTTCAGCCTTGTTCAGCCGGCGCTTCTCTCCGAAGCTGAGTTGCACCGCTTCATAGCCGTCTTTGGCCATGGTCTTGACCTGGGTCACCATGCAGGGGCCAGCCTCCAATACCGTCACCGCCTGGGCCGTGCCGTCCTCTTGGAAGACCTGGGTCATGCCTAATTTTTCGCCGAGTAAACCTATTGGCATCTTCTATTCCAACTACAACTTTATCGATATATCGACGCCCGCAGGCATATTGAGCCTGGTCAGCGCGTCGATGGTCCGGGAAGTGGGGCTTAGAATATCAATGAGCCGCTTGTGCGTACGCAACTCAAAGTGCTCACGGGAGTTTTTGTCTACGTGCGGTGAGCGTATGACGCAGAACCGTTTGATGGACGTAGGCAACGGTATGGGCCCAGCCACCTGCGCTCCCGCTCTCTCAGCCGTTTCGACAATGTGCTCCGCCGACTGGTCAAGGAGTCGGTGGTCGAACGCCTTCAAGACTATTCTTATGCGCTGCCTATGCTGTGTTGGGGCTGAGGTTGTCATATCTTCCTGCTTTGCCGGACCGCGCTACTCGCGGACTACCTCCTGTACGATGTTATCAGGCACGCGCTGATAGTGGTCGAACTCCATGGTGTAGCTGGCCCGACCCTGGGTGATGGAACGCAAGTCCGTGGCGTAGCCAAACATCTCCGCTAGTGGTGTGTATGCCGACACCATCTGAGTGTCTCCTTGACCTTCCATGTTGTTTATCTGAGAGCGGCGGCTGCTTAGGTCGGAGAGTATCTCGCCGAGGAAATCGCCCGGCGTGATCACCTCCACCGACATGACCGGCTCAAGCAGAGCCGAACCAGCGCGGCGCAAGGCCTCACGCATCCCCATTCCACCGGCGACCCTAAACGCCATCTCAGATGAATCGACTTCGTGGTAGGAGCCATCGACCAGCGTGGCTTTGACGTCTATCACAGGGAAGCCGCCAACGATACCGTTCTCCAAGGTGTCTCTGATCCCTTGCCGAACGGCGGGGATGTACTCCCTTGGTATTGTGCCGCCTACTATCTTATCTTCGAAGACGAAGCCGGCGCCTCGCTCCAACGGCTCTACTTCCAGCCAGACGTGGCCATACTGACCCCGGCCCCCGGTCTGGCGCACGAAGCGGCCTTCAGCCCGTACGGCGGATGTAATAGCCTCGCGATAGGAGACCCTGGGCTTGCCTATGTTAGCCTGAACGCTGAATTCGCGTTTCAGCCGCTCCACCAATACCTCCAGGTGCAACTCGCCCATCCCGGAGATGACCGTCTGTCCGGTTTCCTGATCAAACCTCATGATGAATGTGGGGTCTTCTTCAGCCAGCTTGACCAAGGCATCAGTAAGTCTGTCCTGGTCCGCCTTGCTTCTCGGCTCTATGGCCATGGTGATAACTGGTTGGGGAAAACGGATGGCTTCCAACAGTACCTGTGAGTTCTCCGCTGCAAGGGTATCGCCAGTAAAGGTGTTCTTGAGGCCAACCGTAGCGGCTATGTCACCGGCCTGGAGCTCGCTAACCTCTTCTCTGCGGTCGGCGAACATTTTGAGAATGCGGCCCATCCGTTCACGCTGGCCTTTGGTGACGTTGTAAACGGTGGAACCGCTGGCTACCTTGCCGGAGTACACCCGCAGGTACACCAAACGGCCCGTGTAAGGGTCTGTGACTACTTTGAAAGCCAGCGCGGAGAACGGTTCATCCGTGCCAGGCTCTCTAAGCATTTCTTCCCCCGTCTTGGGATGAACGCCCGTTACCGGGGGCACGTCCAACGGAGAGGGGAGGTAGTCGACTATGGCGTCCAGAAGGGGCTGAATGCCCTTGTTGCGCAGCGCCGTGCCGCACAAGACGGGGACAATGTGGTTCTGGATTGTGGAGCGTCGCAGAGCGGAGCGCAACTCGCTGGCGGATATCTCTTCTCCCTCAAGGTACTTGATGAGAAGGGCTTCGTCCGTCTCGGCCACTTTCTCCATCAGGGCATCTCTATAGTTGAGGTACTCTTCTCGGAACTCCTCCGGGATGGGGGCCTCCTCAGCCAGGATGCTCCCCTCGGAATAGATGAGCGCCTTTTCTTCCAGAATATCCACCACGCCTTGAAATTCGGAGTTGCTGCCAATGGGCATCTGTATGGGTACAGGGTTGGCCTTCAGGCGGTGCCGTATCATATCGATGGCTCTTTGGAAGTTGGCGCCTACGCGATCCATCTTGTTAATAAAGCAGATACGGGGCACCCGGTACCTATCGGCCTGGCGCCATACCGTCTCTGATTGAGGCTGTACGCCTGCCACGGCATCGAAGACGACCACTCCGCCATCGAGGACGCGGAGACTGCGCTCCACCTCCGCGGTGAAGTCGACGTGGCCGGGTGTATCTATGACGTTGATGCGGTGCTCTTTCCAAGAGGTGGTAGCGGCGGCGGCCGTGATGGTAATGCCCCGTTCACGCTCCTGGTCCATCCAGTCCATTACCGCAGTACCTTCGTCCACGCTTCCCAGCTTGTGGGTCAGCCCGGAAAGGAACAACACCCGCTCAGTGACGGTGGTCTTGCCAGCGTCAATATGCGCAATAAACCCTATGTTCCGAATCTCATCCATGGATAGCTGACTCCGAGATCCACAAACCCGTGTAGGGGGATTAAATATACGCGGCTGCACTACCAGCGATAGTGGACAAAGGCCCGGTTGGCCTCAGCCATACGATGTAAGTCCTCCCGCCGCTTCACTGCCGCTCCCTCACCTCGGGAGGCTTCCAGGAGCTCTCTATACAATCTTTCAGACATCGGCAACCCGCTGCGAGAGCGCGCTGATGTGATGAGCCAGCGCATGGCTAGCGCTTGACGCCGGTCCGCCCTAACCTCTACCGGAACCTGGTAGGTGGCTCCGCCGACGCGGCGTGGTTTTACTTCCAGGGCCGGTGTGGCATTGCGCATGGCCTGCTGGAAAACCTCAAGCCCGGGCCGGTGCGCTTCTTCTTCCAGCCTTGACAGAGCAGAGTAAACAATCCTTTGGGCAACGCTCTTCTTGCCACCAATCATTACGCGGTTGATGAATCGGGCAAGCTCTTCGCTCCCATACCTGGGATCGGGTATAACCTGCCTGCGCTCTGCTCGCCTTCTTCTGGACATAATGACCGCCTGAGTTGCTAGCCCTTCTTGGATCCGTATTTACTACGGCCTTGCTTGCGGTCCGATACGCCGGTAGAGTCCAGAGCACCGCGAACTATGTGATAGCGCACTCCGGGAACGTCCCTGACCCTGCCTCCACGAACCAAGACCACCGAGTGCTCTTGGAGAGTGTGGCCTTCGCCGGGAATATAGGCCGTGACCTCTATTCCGTTGGTGAGACGCACCCGCGCCACCTTGCGCAACGCGGAATTTGGCTTCTTGGGAGTTACGGTTTTCACCTGAACGCAAACACCCCTACGCTGCGGACAACCTGGACCTCTCACGGTACGGTTGCGTAGCGAGTTTTGAACGAACCTGAGCGCAGGCGCCTTGGTGCGCTTGTGCAGATTCTTACGGCCCTTGCGTATCAGTTGATTTACGGTAGGCATGTGCCTCTCAGCCCCAAGCATAAATAGTCAAGCCATCACAGATGGCAACAATCGGCTATTCTATCTTCTACGGCTAGCCCTGTCAACCGCCAGCGGCTAGGCCATTCTTATGTTATGAAACATGGGTGACACCCTCAGGTAGGATGTTCTGTCCCAAGGCCAGCGTCCACTTCCTCCACATGCTCGCAAGAGTTTTTCCTTTCCCTATCCAGGAGGTGTAGACCGCAACCTGGGTATCCAGAACGGCACGCTTGCCTTGTAGGTCGGTAGTACTCTCCCAACCAGTCGAATCCGGCGCTTGAGGCCTGTCCTGCTAATTTGGGAGGTAAACCGTGCTAATAGTAAAGAAGACCAGCATCCACACAAACAGTGGCTACGGTCCAAAGAACGGCGGCGCCTTACCCATATGCGGGGAAATCAACGAAAGAGAACCAACGGAGATTCGGAGATTAGTGGTGGGCGGTACTGGAGTCGAACCAGTGACCTCCGCGATGTCAACGCGACGCTCTAACCAGCTGAGCTAACCGCCCCGGCCTGTAGCCTCGCAGTATAGTATTGCGATGCATGCTTGGCAATGACCATGTCGCCGCTACTACCGTTCGCAATGGGCTCTCTCACCACAATCCCGTAGGGTTGTCGGCGAGTCGGCTGCTAAGGTAGGCGTCAACCCGTTCCACGTACTCGTCCGGCGCGTCGATCACAGCGTCGGCATGCTCGGAGCCGTGGACCAGCCAAAGCTCGCTCCCCGCCGATGCGGAGGCATGTATGCGAACGCTCTGCTCTGGAGGGACGCGGCTGTCCTCACCACCGTGAATCACCAGGATAGGATAGCTAAGAGTCCCGGCCGCTTTCTCCGGCACCACCGCGCCCACGTCTATGCCATACAGAACTCGGGATACGACTTTCATGCCCGGAATGAACACCGGTACTATCCATTGTGGAAAGACCGTGGCACGAGCTGTCTCCTGGGCTATCAGGTCGTGCACGTCAGCGAAAGAGCTGTCTGCTACTACGGCCTTGATAGCGGGCTCCTCGGCGGCGGCCAGCAGAGCCGTAGCCCCACCCAAAGACCAGCCCACCAAGCCCACCTTCCCTGGGGACGCGCTTCTCTGCACTAGAAAGTCATACGCTCCCAGAATATCCCACTTCTCAAAGTATCCGGCGGACAACCGTTCGCCGTCCGACTCCCCGTGACCCCTTATGTCAAACAACAGCACGTTGAAACCGCGGTCAAATAGTCTTCTGGCCAGCTCCAAAGCGTTGTCTCCGGTGCGGTTTCTGTTCAGACCATGGATCAGCATTACTGTCAGCTCATCTCTCTCGTTCTCAATGAGCCAGCCTCTCAAGACAATGTCATCCCACTCGTCGCCTCGCGGAGAGAAAGCCACGTTCTCGTAGGGCAGTCCGTATTCGGTGGGGTGTCCTTCCAATGGGGTTCGATCAAGCTCGGTCACACCGGATGCCATGGAATAGGAGACGTAACCGTAGAAGCCCGCCAGCAACAGCGCTATGGGCAGTCCCCAGCGTACGATTCGGGAGCGCGTCAACCATCGGCTTTGCCGTCGCCTCCCAGCATCTCTGCTCTTCTCCAAAGGTCTGCGGCCTCTTGACATAACCCCTCGTAGCTTTGCCTTCAATAGACTGCAAGGACCCAAGCAAAGTCTAAGTCTCCAAGGGAGTCCTCAGCGGCAGGCAGGAGTCTCTCTATTCTCAAAACAGCCCGTCTAAGGCGCGATCCAGGTTGAAGGCCGAACTGATGAGAGCCAAGTGCGTAAATGCTTGAGGAAAGTTGCCCAGGCTCTCGCCGCTGTGTCCGGTCTCCTCAGCGTAGAGTCCCAAGTGGTTGGCGTACCCAAGCATCTTCTCAAACATGAGCTGGGCCTGTTCCAAGCGCGTCTGGTCGGAGCGGCCGGCCCTGGTAAGGGCCTCCACCAGCCAGAACGTGCAGATATTGAAAGTGCCCTCCTGGCCGCTGAGACCGTCCGGAGACACATTCACGTTATAGCGGTATACAAGACTGTTGGAAACCAGTCCGCCCTTCTCAGGCGAACGGTTGATGGCATCCAGGGTCTGAAGCATACGGGGATCCGTGGGCGCCATGAAGAAAACCAAGGGCATCGTCAGGTTTGAGGCGTCTAGATGCTCGCCTTCGTATGTCTGTACAAAGGCGCCGCGGCGGGCGTTCCATCCCCGCTGCATGATCTCTTCATAGATGCTGTCTCTGGTCTTATACCACCTTTCCCGATCTGCAGGAAAAGCACGGGCATCGGCGATGCGCAGGGCGCGGTCTATGGCAACCCAGCACATAAGCTTGGAGTAGACGTAGTGATCTTGCACGTTGCGCATCTCCCAAATTCCCTCGTCGGGCCGCTGCCAGTTGTCGCAGACCCAGTTAACCAGTCTCCGCAGGTGCACCCAGAAATCTCTGGAAATGGGATGGCCGTACCTGTTGTAGAGGTAAACGGCGTCCATCAACTCGCCGTAGATGTCCAGCTGCAACTGAGAGTAGGCGCCGTTGCCAATACGCACCGGCCGAGAGCCGCGATGCCCCTCTAGGTGCTCTAAGATCTCCTCCGTCAGGAGGTGGCGGCCATCGATGCCGTACATGATCTGCAGCGAACCATCCGGGTTGAGTTCGCCGGCTCTGGCCTCGATCCAGTTCATAAACTGGGTTGCCTCATCGGTGAAACCTATGCGCAGCAGGGCGTAGAGAGTGAAGGCGGCATCTCTAATCCACGTGTAGCGATAGTCCCAGTTGCGTTCGCCCCCCAACTCTTCAGGCAAGCTGGTCGTTGGCGCGGCAACAATGGCGCCCGTGGGCTTATACGTGAGGAGCTTCAAAACCAAGGCTGAGCGCTCCACTATCTCTCGCCAGCGGCCCCTATAGGTGGAAGTTGCGAGCCAGGAACGCCAGTAGTTGACGGTCTCTTCAAAAATCCGCTGGCTTTCCGTATCGGAGAAGGGCGGCAGATAATCTCCGCACTCGCCGCACATCTCACCAATGGCGAAGGCTACGGTCTGTCCCTCGTGCAAGGTAAACTCCGCTACCATGCCCTCTCCATGGGGACCAGGACTGCGGTGCAACGGCACGGAAGTGGAAAGCTGCAATATTATGTCGGATGAGTAGAAATAAGCCCCTGAATCCGCGAGTTCCACCACCTTGTGGGTGTCCCGGCCGTAGTTGAAGGCGGGGAAACACTCTATGCGAAAGCGCATTACGCCGCGCACTACGCTGACTCGGCGCACCAGTTCATTGTGCTGGTGCTTGTACTGTTCCTCATCGGCCTCCACTGGCATGAAGTCTGTAACCTCACCAACGCCATCGGAGGACAGGAATCGCGTCACCAGCACGTTGGTCTGGGGCCAGTAGAGCTGCTTATGGGTTACCCCGCTCATTGTGGGCGAAATCTTGAAGTGCCCGCCTTTGGCCTCGTCCAGAATTGCGCCGAATATACTGGGTGAGTCAAAGCTGGGCATGCACAACCAGTCGATCGAACCGTTCATTCCAACTAGGGCAACAGTGTGCATGTTGCCGATGATTCCGTAATTCTCAATCGGTTGATAGGTCATGCCGCATGTCCCGGATTTCTACGAATCAGGCTAGCAGTGCTAGCCGAATCTAATCTACCGCCTCATAGTATCAACTGAGTGGCTCCAATATTAACAGATAGCCGTCTGTTTCGTGAGCACAGGCATAGGCCTTTCAGCTGGTTTGTCAGGGGAAGCTTACTAGAGATGGCAAAAACAGCGTCGCCCGAACTTCAACTCGATACTTACGCCATTACTGAACCTTGTCCCGCAATTCCCTAACCTCTTGAATAAGCCGCTCTAATGCTGCCTCCTCGTTGCGGTTCCTTACCAAGAATGATGCCAAATTAGCCGTCACTGCCCCAAGGAGACCAATTCCTCCCAGCATCAACACAACTCCCGCAATTCTCCCGATGGCAGTCGTTGGCACCATATCGCCATAACCAACTGTAGTGGCGGTGACAATGGCCCGCCAGAGAGTGTTAGAAAAATCCGCTAGCGGAGAGCCGCTGCCCCTCTCAACGGTAGTGACTAGAGTGGCTACTATCAATATCATACCGACGGAGTAGACCAGCACGTAGTCAACGTCCATTATCCGTGACAACCCCTGCCAATCCCGCCCAATATAAGCGATGATACGCAGGATGCGGAGGGGTCTGATAAAAGGGATAACTACAATGAGCACGTCCAACCAGTGCTGACGTAAATACTTTATTCGTTTGGGTGCTATGGCTGTCTTGATGGATAGCTCAATAGCGAAGATGCCCCAAATCACAGCATCGAGAATGAATACAACGCGTTCTCCTTTGGGGCCGAGATCCCACAAGAGAGAGGCCACCAGCAGGAGTACCATGGCAAAAGCCAGCAAGAGCAGGGGCAGTTCAGTAATCTGTTCTACACGAAAGAGTAGTGCTTCGCGTCGTTGGGTCTCGGTCATAACAAGCTCCTCAGGGAAAGGTTGTTAAGCGCCCTGTGGCGCCCTTCCCCATTGTACTGTGTGATTTTTACCGTTGCGGAGCGAGCTATGGCCTTGTTCCCGAGTGTCCGTGCACGGCACTCCTCATTTTGATAACCTAGACTGCTACAAAGGGCAGAGGAACAGTAATGCGTGCATCCCAATCGTTAGGCAAAACACTACGGGAAGCCCCTGCGGAGGCTGAGACAGCCAGCCACCGGCTTATGCTGAGGGCAAGCCTCATCTACCAGGTGGCGGCGGGCGTTTACGCCTACCTCCCCATGGCGTACCGTTCTCTGAAGAAACTAGAGCAGATCATCCGTGAAGAGATGGACGCAGCCGGGGCGCAGGAAGTGCACATGCCCACTCTCCAGCCGCTGGAGCTATGGGAAAAGACCGGTCGGGATGCGGCCTTGGGCCAGAATCTGTTCCGACTGCACGATAGGCGGGAGCGTGACCTTGTGCTGGCTCCCACACATGAAGAGGTCGTTACCAATATTGCCAAAGCCAATGTCAACTCCTACCGGGACTTGCCCCTGAGCCTGTACCAGATCCAGACCAAGTTCCGTGACGAGCCACGTCCCCGCGCCGGGCTCCTGCGAGTCCGGGAATTCGCCATGAAGGACGCCTACTCTTTCGATGCCGACGAGGAAGGACTGGACATCTCTTACAACAAGATGTCCCAGGCCTATCGCAACATATTCAAGCGGAGCGGCCTGCCCATCCTGGTGGCGGAAGCCGATAGCGGCGCCATCGGCGGCAAGGACTCACAGGAGTTCATTCTCCCCGCTGAGGCTGGAGAGGATACGATTCTCCATTGCTCCTGTTGCGGTTATGCCGCCAACGTGGAACGAGCCGGTTTCAAACAGGAATCTCTTCCCCATGAAGAACAGACCCCCTTGGAAGAGATAGCCACCCCGGGAGCAAAGACCATAGAGGACTTGGCTCAGCTTCTCTCCGTTCCCCAGAGCAAAACGCTGAAAGCCGTTTTCTACATGGCCGACAACCGCCTAGTGTTCGTGGTAATTCGCGGCGACCTTGATGTCAACGAGATCAAGCTGAGCAACGTCCTCAAAGCCCATGACCTGCGCATGGCGTCGGATGAAGAGGTAGCCGAAGCAGGAATAGTGGCCGGGTCGGCGTCACCCATAGGCCTGAAAAACGTGACGGTCGTGGCGGATGAATCGGCCAACACCGGCAACAACTTCGTCGTCGGCGCTAACAGGGACGGCTACCATTTTCGCAATGCCAATTTCCCCAGGGACTTCCAGGCGACACTGGTGGCGGACATAGCGCTGGCCAAGGAGGGGTACGGCTGTGCCAGTTGCGAATCCACACTGGAAGCCATTCGCGGCATTGAGGTGGGCCATATCTTCAAGCTGGGCACCTTCTACTCCGAACGTCTCGACGCTGGCTACCTAGACGAACACGGCGACCAGCATCCCATGGTGATGGGGTGCTACGGCATAGGCGTGGGGCGTCTGCTGGCCGCCGCCATCGAGCAGAACCACGACGAAAAGGGAATAGTTTTTCCACCGCCCATAGCCCCTTACCAGGTGCACCTGCTTTCTCTCAATCCTGAAAACAGCGAAGTGCACAAGGCATCGGAAGACCTCTACCGGGATCTGCAAGAAGCCGGCATAGAGGTGCTCTATGATGATCGAGAAGAGTCCGCTGGCGTGAAGTTCAATGACGCCGACCTGTTGGGGCTTCCTCTGCGCTTGGTGGTTTCGCCGCGCAACTTGCGGCAAGCCTCTATAGAGCTCAAAGGCAGGCTGGAAGAAAAAGGAACACTGGCGCCGTTAGCCAGCGCGGTTGAGACGGTTAAAGCAATGCTGAGCCAACCCAGGTGAGTGCTTCCTCATCTGTATCAGAACCTGAAAGTCGTGTATCATTGCGCTAGGCCAATACGTTTCCGGAGCAACTCATGACAGGGCACGACATACAGCAGGGCAGCAGAGTCAAGGTCACAGACCAGCAATCACTCTTCTACGGCAGGACCGGATTGATTGCGGCGTCCGTTGACAAAGAGGACTCCAGCGAGGGCCCCTTCTGGCTGGTTGTATTCGATTGGCCGCTCGGCGGCATCGCGGGACGCGCCGTTCTCGGCCAGGGTCATCTGGAACTTGAACAATGGGATGTCTCCGGAGACCCAAGGCTGAAGCTGCAAAGTTGACCATGTGAATCGACATTGGATACAATCATTGCACTGAAACCTTGTATCATCCTGAACGGGAGCAAAAGATGGTTACCATAACCAAAGAAGAAGTCTTGGAGAAGCTTAAGGAAGTCTACGACCCAGAGATCCCGGTCAACGTTGTTGACCTTGGACTGATCTACGGAGTAGAGGTCAACGACGGAAACGAAGTGCACGTCCTGATGACGCTCACTGCTCCCGGCTGTGGCATGGGGCCTTACATAGCACAGCAGGCGGAGTGGGCCGTCTCTGAGCTGGACGGCCTGGAGGACGTGACCGTGGAGATGACCTTCGACCCGCCGTGGACGCCCGATATGCTCACCGAAGACGGCAAGGCCCTCCTGGGCATCTAGTCAATGGCCTCAGAGCGCAAATTGCCTGAGATGAGCCACCAAGAGCGGGCTCGTCTTGACTCTATCAAACGTACCTGGCAGCAGCGCCTCCAGATAAGTGACCGTCTGAGCCGGATCAAGGTAAAGCTGGGCGTTTACAGTGGCAAGGGCGGTGTGGGCAAGACAACCGTAGCGGTGAACCTGGCGGTGGCCCTGGCAAACAAAGGTTTCTCCGTTGGACTGCTGGATTCCGACATAGACTGCCCCAACGCGGCAAAGGTCATCGGCGCCACGGAGTCCGCCACCATGGATAACGGCCAGTTCATACCTCCCCGTGCTTACGGCGTAAAGGTCATATCCATGTCCTTTTTCCAAAAGAACGAAGAAGAGGCCATCATCTGGCGCGGCCCAATGATCCACAACGCACTGAACCAGTTGCTGGAGAACACCGACTGGGGTGAACTCGACTACCTGGTGGTCGACCTGCCTCCCGGCACCTCCGACGCTCCGCTCACCATCATGCAGGTGCTACAGTTGGACGGCTTTGTGGTGGTGACCACGCCTCAGTCACTGGCCAAGCTGGACGCCAAGCGGTCTATAAACATGATCAAGAAAATGAACGTGAACGTGTTGGGTGTAGTGGAAAACCTCTCCGGCGGTGTATTCGGCTCAGGCGCCGGAGAAGACCTCGCCACAGAGATGGACCTGGCCTTCCTTGGTAGACATCAACTGTTGGCAGAGTACATGAACAGCAAGAAGCCTACCGTGCTGGAAAGCAAGCTGGTGGCCGACGAATACGACCGCTTGGTGGAGGCCGTTCTACCCAAGCTGCCATCTACCAGCCAAGCCGCAAGCTGATTCCGGCCAGCAGCCCACCACCTTAAGATTACTAACCCTCTACGAATAAGTAGTTGAACTCACTCGCGGCGAACAAAGCCTTCGTCTTCCAACTGGTCCATGAGTCTCGCCGCTCTGGGGTAGCCTATACGCAGGCGCCTTTGAAGTAACGAAGTAGAGAGCTGCTGGCTGCTGGCCATCTCTATGGCTTTTTCCAGCATAGCGTCTCTTGGCCCTCCCCCTGCGCCGTTGTCGTTGCCGCCAGCTTTGGGCTCTTCAGGTTCCAGGTTAAACTCGGGCAGTTTGGGCCCGCTCTGCTTCCGCCAGTATTCCATGAATGTCTCGGTTTCCTTGTCTGAAACGAACGCTCCTTGCACTCGCTGCGGTTTGGGAGTATCTCCGGAAAGGAAGAGCATGTCTCCCCTGCCAAGGAGCTTCTCTGCCCCGGCGGCGTCCAGGATAGTTCTAGAGTCTACTTGGGAGACAACAGCAAAGCTTATCCGGCTAGGAATATTGGCCTTTATAAGACCGGTGACTACGTTCACTGAAGGCCGCTGCGTGGCAACAATGAGGTGTATGCCGGTGGCGCGGCCCAACTGCGCCAGGCGGGTAAGAGTCTGCTCCACCTCATGGGAAGACGTCATCATGAGGTCGGCCAGCTCATCCACCGCTATAACCAGGTAGGGCATTGCCTCCAGGGCCTGGGGGTGATTGTGATAGCCCTCTATATTGCGCACGCCCAGCTCCTCCATGCGCCTGTAACGCCGGTTCATCTCGCCAATGACGCCCTTGAGCACCCTGACCGACTCTTCCGGATCCACCACAACGGGCGCCATAAGGTGCGGAAGCCCATTGTATGGGGTGAGCTCAACCCGCTTGGGGTCTATGAGAAGCATGCGCACCTTCTCCGGAGACTCTTTGCAAGCCAGGGAGAGAATCAGAGTATTCATGCAAACGCTCTTGCCGCTGCCAGTGGCGCCTGCAATGAGCAGATGAGGCAATCTCCTAAGGTCGGAGACAACAGGCTCCCCTCCGGAGCCCTGCCCAAGGCCCACGGTGAGGCCTCCTTTTCTATGGAGAGCAAGAAACTCTTTTGACTCCAAGATGTTGCGTAGAGTAACCAGCGCCGGATCACGGTTGGGCACCTCAATGCCGACCACTGCCTCGCCGGGAACGGGCGCCTGTATGCGCAGGCTCGGCGCGGACAGCTCCAGGGCCATGTCCTTTTCCCGGGCCACAATGGCGTCAACTCTTACGCGGGTCTTCTGTTTCCATCCGGGAGTCAGACCGTACAGCGTGACTGTGGGGCCGGGTTTGATCTGTTCATCCTTTACCTTTACATCTACACCGTGATTGGCTAGTGCCAGTTCTATCCTGTCCGCCACAGCCCTGCGAGCCTCGTTCTCTTTCTTTTCGTCGGTCACCGCGGCAGGAGCGTTAGCAAGGAATCCAGTGCCCGGAGGCCTCCACTGTGAAACGGGGACGGCCTTATGGGGGATACGTTTTATCGCCTCCTCTTCATCTACTTCGGAGGACTCTACTATCGAGAACTCTTTCTCGTCATCATCCGGGTCTATGGCGTCTATCATATCCAGCAAGGGGTCATCCGCGTCTGCTTCTGACTTGGCCGATCTGCCGGGGCGGCGCACAAGCAGCAGGACCCCTGTCCAAATTTTCCGTGGCGCCGCTTTGATAATTCTCCACATCTGTTTCAATGCCGCTACGGCTAGCGCACGAATCTTCCTGCCCGTCAAGCTAAGGGCTTCCCTTGCCGCTTCGTAGAAACTCCGGGGCCACGCTATGATCGCTGACAGCAACAGCAGGCCGGCAACCAAGGCAATGCCTCGCAGCGCTTCACCCCACAACCACTGGCCGGCGACTCCACCGTACGTTGTATCCGCGACAACACCATCCGAACCATGAAGCGACCCCAGGGCGGTTTGAAGCGCCGCTACCACTAGGGCTGCGGACGTCCACCATTGCCAGGTGTCCAATACCATTCGTGGCTTGAGCCGCAGGGCCCCCAGGAATACCAGCGCCCAAAGGGCTAGGGGATATACCCCCAACCCTACTGCACCAATCACTCCATCACGGGCCAGGGGATATAAACCGTTGACAATGTAGCCCCGGAATACCAGGCCGAGGGTAACCAAGACGACGCTGAGTATGATCAGCCTTCCGTACCAGTTGTGGGTGAATAAGTAAAGAAGCCTGCGCCGCCACGTCTGTGGCTTGGACTTGCCTTTGGTCTTGGAGCTTAGCTTTGCCATGGCCTACCTACACCTCCACCGGAACGGGGATCACCAGTGGCCGGAGCCTTGTCTCCTCATAGAGAAAACTCCCCACGGAGTCCTTCACCTGGGCTGTGATGGCTCCCCAGTCAAGGCGCTGATCACCGTTGTTACCGTTCACCGCTCGAAGTGCGGTCTCGGCGGTGCGAGCCATCAGATCGGGGAAGTCCTCCATGTCCACGAATCCACTGGAAACCGCCTCCGGCCGGCCCAGGACGCGTCCGGTGGCCTTGTCTACGGCTAGGGTTACAACCACCATGCCGTCGCGAGACAATGTCCGTCGGTCTCTGAGAACCAGGCTCTTCATGTCCCAAAGCTGCAAGCCATCCACGTAGATATGGCCGGCGGTCACTGTTTCCGCAATGCGTCCTGCCTCCTTGGTTAGCTCCAAGACGTTCCCGTCTTCCAGCACAAATGCATTTTCAGGCTGAACGCCCACTTCCAGAGCAATGTCGCGGTGGGCCACCAGGTGACGGTACTCACCGTGGATGGGAACAAAGAACTTGGGACGGGTGATGTTCAGCATGAGCTTCAGCTCTTCCCGGCTGGCATGGCCGTGAACGTGTACCAGGGCCACCTTATCGTAGAGGACACGTGCTCCCTGACGATAGAGATTACTTATTGTGCGGCTGACGACAAGCTCGTTGCCCGGAATGGGCGTTGCCGAAATCACTACCGTATCGCCCGGCATCACTTTAATGTCGCGATGGTTTCCATTGGCGATGCGCACCAGCGCTGACGTAGGTTCACCCTGGCTGCCAGTGGCGATGATAACCGTTTCTTGCGGTGGCAGTTTGCTCAAGGCCTGAAGGGACACCAAGACCCCGGCCGGGTCGCTCAAATAGCCCAAGTCCATGGCCATCTTGACATTGTTCACCATACTGCGACCCACTACGGTCATCTTCCTGTCGTGTCTAGCACAGGCATCTATCACTTGCTGAATCCGTGTGATGAGAGACGCGAAGGTGGCAATCATTACCCGACCCTCGGCCTGTTGGATGGCGCGGTCAAGGGCTTCTCCCACCACCATTTCCGACGGGGTATAGCCCTGGGTGTCGGCATACGTGGAGTCTGAAAGGAGAAGGAAGGCGCCTCCCTTGCACTGTTCGGCCAGATTGGCCAAGTCGGTTGGTTTTCCATCCGCGGGGGTATGGTCTATCTTGAAATCGCCCGTATGGACAACCAGCCCCAGAGGCGTCTTGATGGCCAGTCCCATGGCGTCCGGAATACTGTGGCAGACCCTGAAAAACCGCACCTGGAACGCGCCTGCCTTGATCTGCTGGTCCGGAGCTATCTCATGAAGAGAGGTCTCTTTCAGGAGCTTGTGTTCCTTAAGCTTTACGGAGATCAGGCCGTAGGCCAGACGGGGAGCGTAAACAGGTACGTTCAACTCGCGGAGAACGTACGGTAACGCGCCGGTGTGGTCTTCGTGCCCATGGGTGATAAAGATTCCACGGATGCGTTTCTTGTTTTCAACCAGGTAGGAGATGTTGGGTATTACCAGATCTATTCCCAGCATGTCCTCTTCAGGGAAGAGAACGCCGGCATCAATGACAATGATGTCCTTGCCGTACTCCAAGGCCATCATGTTCTTGCCTATCTCTCCCAATCCACCGAGGGGTATGACTCTGAGGGGTTGTTTACCCATACTTAAAAACTCTACTAAAACATGGAAATTTGCTTGGCCTGGGGTTCCTCCGGTTTCTCCATGGGGAGGTCCCCTTGCAGCAGAGAGGGTATCGCCTGGAAATCTTGCTCTAGGACGGTGCGCAATGTGTGCTGGCGCAATGCAGCCGCCGGATGATAGATAGGGTAAACTATCAAATTCCCTATTCGGCGCGGCTTGCCGTGGGTCTTGCCAATGGTCTCTCCCGGTAGAAACCTGCCCAGTGAATGACGTCCCAACGTGACTATTACCCTGGGCTGTATCAGCTTTATCTGGACGTCAAGATACTTGCTGCAAGCCTGGATTTCCCCGGGGAAGGGGTCGCGGTTATTGGGGGGGCGGCACTTGACCATGTTTGTGATGTATACATCATCTCTACTGAAGCCTATGGAAGCCAGCAACTCTTCTAGATACCGTCCAGCCTGGCCTACGAACGGCTTTCCTTGCTGGTCTTCGTTGTAGCCTGGCCCCTCTCCTATGAACATCAAGTCGGCATCTTCCGGCCCCTCACCAGGGACAGCCCTAGTGCGATGTTGTGACAGGTTGCAGTCCATGCAACTGATTATCTGACCGGCTAGTTGTTGTAGTTCCGACATATATCTTGGCGAGTTCTAATCCCCTTCCAACACATGTATTATAAATCATCTGGGAATAGTACTAGCATTTACCTAAGACTAAGGGCAGCTGCCTAGACAAAAGCCTTGCCAGCATACCGTATACACCGGGCCAGTTAACTGTCTTTGATACCCTTGCCCTTGAGGTAGTCAACCGCATCCGCAACAGTATTGATGTTCTCCGCATCCTCATCTGGGATCTCTATGGCTTCACCGTCTTGAGAAAACTCTTCTTCAAACGCCATGA
>CAYVEN010000001.1:56786-59289 GCA_964450505.1 uncultured Dehalococcoidia bacterium
CGAGTCGGCGTTGAGGTCGTTGGTAAACGATGCCTCCGGTTTTACGTCGGCTTCGTCAACTCCGAGTTTGTCGACAACCAACTTTTGCACGCGCTCAAATACTGCTGCCATTATTGTGTTCTCCTTCAAATTGTTGTTTGGGAATCAGTACTAGCTATTATGACACGGATTCTGCAACAGCACCCAGCACCCCGTTTATAAAGCGAGGCGAACTCTCCCCACCAAACCGTTTGGCCAGTTCTACCGCCTCATTTATAGCTACTTGAAGCGGTACTTCCTTCCCACTCTTAACCTCGTAGATGGCTATCCTCAATATATTGCGGTCCACGGGCGATAGCTGCTCCACAGGCCAGCTCTGAGCATAGCGCTGAATCTCAACGTCCAGATCGTCTCTTTTTGCTATTACCTCTTCGGCAAGGTGGTATATGAAGGAACTGCCGCTCTCATCTAAATGAGCCTGCTCGGTGACCCAGCCAAGGCTCTCCTCAATGGAATGACCGGCTGTATCCACCTCGTAGAGGACTTGTAACAGCGCTCGGCGCGCCTTGCGGCGCATAGAACGCTTCCCACTGCCGTTCATGCGCGTCCTATTGGCAAGCTCCGACCTATCAGGACCAGGGCTACCCCTTGTGGCCGTTGGCAACCAGTTCCCTTACTGATGAGATGTCGTGAACTGCTTTGACGCTGGCATCGCTGGCGATGCGTTTCATCATGTTGGTGAGCACCTGGCCGGGGCCAAACTCAATGAATTCGCCCACTCCGGATTGCACCATGTAGTTTATAGAATCCTGCCAGCGTACACAGCCGCAGAGTTGTTGGGCTAGCTCCTCTTTGATTTCCCAAGAAGCGCTCAAGGGTTTGGCGGTACAGTTGGCAATCACAGGTGTGACGGGATTGCGGAAGTTCACTGAATCCAGCGCCTTTTGCATGCCTTCCATGGCCGAACCCATGAGATACGAATGGAAGGCGCCCCTAACCTTGAGAGGTATGCTTCGCTTGGCGCCTCTTTCCGCCGCCAGCTCTATAGCCCTATCCACGGCCTCCTTTTCGCCGCTTATAACTATCTGGCCGGGGGTGTTGATGTTGGCTACCTGTGCACCGGTTTCCCGGCAGATCTCTTCAACAATATGCTCTTCCAAGCCAAGAACGGCGGCCATGGTGCCGGAATGGTCTTTACAGGCTTCCTGCATCAACCGGCCCCGCTCACGCACCAACTGCACGGCCTCCATCAGATCAATGACACCGGAGGCAACCAGCGCGGTATACTCGCCCAAGCTGTGTCCTGCCATGAAGATTACGTCGTGATCAAGATTACCGCCCGCTTGCTCCCTGGCCGCGGATAGGCTGGCCAAACTGACGGTCAGTATGGCCGGCTGCGAATTGTCCGTCCTGTTGAGCTCCTCAGCAGGACCTTCGAACATCAGGCTTGACAGAGAGCTTTCCAGTGCTTCGTCAGCGATACGGAAGACGTCTCTGGCCGCCGGTGAATTCTCGTAGAGGCTGAGCCCCATGCCAACCTCCTGAGAACCCTGCCCCGGAAATAGAAACGCAGACTTCCTGCCGTTCTTGCCATTTTTTCCGTTTTTACTTGATAGAGCCACAATTTGCCCCTTAATGCCCGGGTTTGATATGAGAGGTCTAACTAGCTACACTCACTCTTCAACTTCCGAACCCGCCGGCGAGATTACCTCTCTGCCGGCATAATATCCGCAAATGTGACATACCCGGTGAGAGCGCGTTGGCTTTCTGCACTGCGGGCATACCGAAAGGTTAACCGGCTTCAGACCGGAGTGACTCCACCGCTTACCCTTCTTAGATTGTGTTCTTTTCTTCTTTGGTAGTGCAGCCATATATCACTTCTTGGATGGACGATTACGGCGCCAACTCAAGCAATGGCGCCCAACGGGGGTCCAACTCCTTTCTTTCACAAATGCACCCTGAGTTCAGATTCATGCCACAGGAAGAGCACAGGCCGGCGCAATTTTCTTTGCACAACGGCTTCATAGGCAGGGCTACTATTACCGACTGGCGTACGGCCTCAGTAATATCAAGTTCATGACGATCGTTCAATAGAAAGAACGGAGCAGCCTCCTCTGAAACATGAAGAACTGCTCCTGTACTAATATCAACGGTGGGAGTATACACCTCGCTGAGCTGCAACTCCAGCAAGGCGTGAAAATCCTGAAGGCACCTGCTGCAAAGACAGGTGACAGAAACCCTCAGCGACGCATCTAACAGAATGCCCTGGTTCACACGGGCAAGCCGAGCTTTGCCCTGGACTACACTTCCCCTAGTCTCCTCAGGAGACTCCAGGGTGGAGTGCACAATGTAGTCCCTATTTGTGCCCACAGGCTCTTTGAGAAGATGGGCAACGTTAAATTCCATAGGTCGACAAACCCTCTTTAAGGTCAGCCATTATAGGAACCGAGCAACGAGGTGTCAAGGAAACCTTATTCTCTCACAACATATAGTACAGGTTGTGTAGAATGAGATATGAAGAGAG
>CAYVEN010000002.1:0-1241 GCA_964450505.1 uncultured Dehalococcoidia bacterium
GCAGAGGCTACCTATGAACTAGAGGTAGTTGAGGGCATGACGACGGGTCGGGACGTTGGCACGGTAGCGGCGACCGATGAGGACGAGGACGACACGCTGAGCTACGAGCTGAGCGGAGACGACGCGGACTCGTTCACCATCACGAGCAACGGTCAGATAAGGACCAATGCAGCGCTGGTGGCGGATACGAAGGATGAGTACACGGTTACGGTAACCGTGGACGACGGAAACGAGGGCACGGCTTCGGCCGAGGTGACGATAACGGTGACCGCCGCGCCTGCGCCAGTCTTTGGCGAGGGTGAGAGCGCGAGCCGCTCGGTGGCCGAGAATTCGGCAGCCGGGACCAACGTGGGCGACCCGGTAACGGCGTCGGTAACCGCGGGAGACATTGAGTACGCGCTCGGCGGAGACGATGCGGCATCGTTCGCAATCGATGACGAGACAGGTCAGATCACGGTCGGAGAAGGTACGGCGCTGGACTTCGAGGCGACGAGTTCGTACTCGGTCAGCGTGACGGCGACGAACGACACCGGCGGTGAGTCGAGCATAGAGGTGACGATCTCGGTGGAGAACGTGAACGAGCCAGGGACGCTGAGCGTATCGGCAGATGCGCCGGAGTTTGGCGAGGAAGTAACGGCTTCGGTGAGCGACCCTGACGGCGGTATAACCGACGTGAGCTGGGAGTGGCAGTGGTCCGAGCTTGGACTCGAGGACACGTGGACCGCTATCCCCGGCGGCAGGGGTGCGAGCTACACGCCAGCGGAAAGCGACGGCGGGCTGTTGATCCGAGTGGAAGTGACGTACACGGATGCGTCGGGTGAGGAATCGACGCTGGAGAGCGGCGCCATAGGCGTACCGCCAGCGCCAGAACCGCCGGCACCGGAACCGACGCCGACACCGGTACCTCCGGCTCCGACGCCGACACCGGTACCTCCGGCGCCAACGGCAACACCGGTACCGCCTACGGCAACACCGGTACCACCGACGGCAACGCCGGTACCGCCAACGGCAACACCGGTACCACCGGCGCCCACGGCGACACCAGTGCCCGAAGATGAGGGCGGCGGGTTCCCGGTATGGCTGATCATAGTGATAGTCCTACTGCTAGGCGGAGCAATCGCAGCCGGAGTCCTGGTGGTGAGGTACAGGCAGCAACAGTAAGCCTGGCCTGGTAAAACCAGGGCGGTAAGCAGACGCAAAAGATAGGGAGCCTTTCGAGGCTCCCTATCTTTTTGTGTGGG
>CAYVEN010000002.1:1341-56846 GCA_964450505.1 uncultured Dehalococcoidia bacterium
AGCGAAAAGGAGGCCGATTTTGACAGCGTACATAGGGTTGCTGAAGTACAACGAGTCGCCCAGGCGGAGCGGGGAGGAGGAGCTGGCCACGGGGAGGGTGGCGCGAGGCATCGCGGAGATAGAGAACCACGGGGCGAGGTTCCTGAGCATTCTGTGGTCGGAGGGCGAGTACGATATGGTGCTGACGCTGGAGTCGAAGGACGAAGCGGTGGCGAGCGCGATATTCGCCAAGCTGGGCGAGCAGGAGAACGCGACGATAGCGGTGTCGCCGGCGCTGGTGGACTGGGAGAAACGGTTGTCGGTGCAGGGGAAGTCTTACTAAGGAGTTGACCAATGACGATGACGATAGTGGGCTACGACGCTGAGACGGGCCAGTTTGGCGGCGCGGTGGCTACCAAGAACCCGGCTGTGGGCTCCAGGGTGCTGCGCGGCATAGGAGAGGTGGGGATGGTGGGGTTCAGCTCGGTGGAGACGCAGAGGCGTCGCGGGATCGCGATGCTGCAGCTGGGCTTTCCGGCGGACGTGACGCTGGATGCGTTGATCAAGGTGAGCAACGGAGCTGGCCAGTACAGCCTGATAGACCGGACGGGTCAGTCGGCGGCGTATACGTCGCCGGGGCTGAGTCCGTGGGCCGGGAGTCGGACGGGGAAGCACTACGCGTGCAGCGCGAACACCATGGTGGGTCCCGAGGTGGTGCAGGCGCTGGGAGACACGTTCGAGGAGACGGAGGGACTACCGTTGGAGGAGAGGCTGCTGAGGTGCTTGGAGGCGGCGCAGTCGACGGGAGGCGACCACCGGGGTCGTCAGGCGGCGGCGGTGCAGGTGCACTGGAAGCGGATAGACGCCAATGCGAACCTGGACGTGCGTGTGGACGACAGCGCGAATCCGATACCGGAGTTGAGGGCAGCGGTGAAGAACTATCGCCAGATCTTTCCTCAGTACCATGACAGAACATGGCCTGAGTTGTCGGGCACGGGCGGCTATAACATCCTGTACCCTGGCGGCTGGTAGGCCCGTTGAAATACGAAGGGAGAAAGCAAAGATGCCGGTATACGTTGCCTTGGTAAAGTTGAACGGAGAGAGGACTGGTGAAGAACAGCTTGCCGCGGGGAAGGCCGCGCTGGAGCTGGCCCAGGAGGAGAGTGGCGGGATCGCCGCCATCACTACCAGCAGCGGCTACTACGGTGTGTACTGGACCACAGGTGAAGCTGATCTGGTGCTCACGTATTCCAAGCGAGATGAGGAGGAAGCTCGCGCTTTTGCCAAGCGGCTGGAGCAGCGGCAGAACTCCACCATTACGGTGATGAAGGCGCTCACCGAAGGCGAGAAGGAGCGCGCCGTGCAGGGTAGGCGGGTGTAGGCCATGACGATGACGATAGTGGGCTACGACGCTGAGACGGGCCAGTTTGGCGGCGCGGTGGCTACCAAGAACCCGGCTGTGGGCTCCAGGGTGCTGCGCGGCATAGGAGAGGTGGGGATGGTGGGGTTCAGCTCGGTGGAGACGCAGAGGCGTCGCGGGATCGCGATGCTGCAGCTGGGCTTTCCGGCGGACGTGACGCTGGATGCGTTGATCAAGGTGAGCAACGGAGCTGGCCAGTACAGCCTGATAGACCGGACGGGTCAGTCGGCGGCGTATACGTCGCCGGGGCTGAGTCCGTGGGCCGGGAGTCGGACGGGGAAGCACTACGCGTGCAGCGCGAACACCATGGTGGGTCCCGAGGTGGTGCAGGCGCTGGGAGACACGTTCGAGGAGACGGAGGGACTACCGTTGGAGGAGAGGCTGCTGAGGTGCTTGGAGGCGGCGCAGTCGACGGGAGGCGACCACCGGGGTCGTCAGGCGGCGGCGGTGCAGGTGCACTGGAAGCGGATAGACGCCAATGCGAACCTGGACGTGCGTGTGGACGACAGCGCGAATCCGATACCGGAGTTGAGGGCAGCGGTGAAGAACTATCGGCAGATCTTTCCTGAATACTCCGACCGCACCTGGCCTGATCTTACGGGAACCGGCGGCTATCGGATACTCTATCCGCAGAACTGGTGATTGGTTCCGGTTAGCGCCCGCGAAGCCTGGGGTCGAAGATGTCCCTGAGGGCGTCGCCAAAGACGTTGATGGCGAACACCACCAGCGTAAGCGCCGTTCCGGGGAATATGCCGATCCAGGGCGCGCTGGCGAAGTCCATCAGTATCTCACCGGAGAGCATTCCGCCCCATGAGATCACAGAGGGCGGGAGACCCACTCCCAGGAAGCTGAGAGAGGCCTCAATCACAATTGCGGAGCCGATCATTGTGGTGGCCACGACCATCATGGGGCCAAAGGTATTGGGCAGGATGTGCCGGAGCATGATCCGGAGGTCGCTGGCGCCGATAGAGTAGGAGGCGTCCACGTAAGGCAGTTCCCTGATGCTGAGCGCCTGCGAGCGGATGATACGCACTCCGCGGCTTGTGAAGATTATGATCATTGCTATGATCAGGCTTGTGAAACCGGGCCCAAACGCTGCCATCAGGGCAAGGCCCAGCACAAGCGAAGGCAGGTAGGTTATGGAGTCAATGAACCTCTGAACGATCAGGTCAGTCTTGCCGCCGTAGTAGGCGCTGATAATGCCGACAAAGGCCCCTATACTGGTTGCCGCCAGCATAGCTATAACGCCTACAAAGAGGGAGACCCGGGTCCCGTAAATCGTCCGGCTGAAGATATCTCTTCCCAGTATATCCGTTCCGAACCAGAACTCTGAGCTTGGGGCCAGCAGTTGAGTAGACCCGCTGATGTCCCAGGGGTCGTGGGGTACGATTGCAGGCGCGGCCAGCGCCACCAGCGTAGCGAAGAGCAGTATGACAACACCCGTCCCGCCCAACGGTTTCGTACGCATGAAGCTCAAGAACTTCTGCGCAGCGTTGGGACGTTTGACCGTCCCAAAAGCTACGGGAACTTCAATTGAGTCTTGACGTGTGGTCATACCGAATTCTCCCTAGGAGTACCGTATGCGCGGGTCAAGGTAGGCATAGGTCAGGTCCACCAGCAGATTGGCTACCAATGCCACCAGCACAAAGTAGGTTAGATATGCTTGCACCATGGGCAAGTCCCGAAAGAACATGGCCTGGAGTACGCCTCGGCCAATTCCGGGAATGCTGAAGATGTTTTCGATTACGATGGTGCCGGAGAAGATTAGCCCCATCTGTGCTCCGGCTATGGTGACGACGGGAAGCAACGCGTTTCTCACGGCGTGCCGCATTATGACAACTCGTTCCGATAGACCCTTTGCCCTGGCGGTGCGGACGTAGTCGTCCCGGAGCACCTCCAATAGCTGGGTACGGGTCATACGGAGCAGCGTGCCGTTGATAGAGAAGCCGAGGGCTACGGCAGGGAAGACGAGTTGTTGGAAGCTTACTACCGGGTCCTGCCAGAGGTGGACGAAGCCCAAGGGGGGTATCCAGTTGAAGAGCACTGAGAGGAAGAGTACGACTAGCAGGCCGACGAAGAAGCTGGGCATGGCGAGACCGATGATAGCTATTCCACGCAGTGCGTAATCAGCGACCCCATCCTGCCGTATAGCGGCAAGTATGCCTATGGGAACGGCAATTATCCAGGTCACTATGATGGTAAAGATGCCTAGCTCCAGCGAGACCGGGAACTGCTGTTTGATGGACCGGGATATTGGTACATTGGTTACGTAGGAATTCCCAAGGTCAAAGCGGATCATACCGTATGCCCAATCCAAATACTGTACGGGGATGGGTCTGTTCAAGCCCAGGGATTCACGCAGATTGTCGATGTCCTCTTGCGTGTAGGTAGAGTCACCTGAAGGGCCGGCGAGGAGAATGGCGGCCACGTCTCCGGGAAGGATGCGCAGGATCACAAAAATAACGATAGACGCCCCTATCAAAGTAGGGACGAATAGTGCCAGTCTACGTAATAGGTACTGTCTCATAGTTCAGTTATGGCAGTGGGCGCCCCTAGTATAGCGGCGCCCACTGCTTTGCAAATCAACTGACTGACTTACATCATGTCGTTGAGATAGACCCTCTCCAGAGAGTAGGCGTCTGTGTGCACAATCGGCGGCGTCCAGTTCTGCCACGTTGACCTGTGCAGGCCAATGACTCCCGGCCTGACCATGCCTATCATGTGCGCGTCGTCCCAGAATAATCTGGCCATCTGGCGGAGGATTACAGCACGTTCCGCCGGGTCGTTGATAACCAGTTGCTGTTCCATAAGGTCTCTCCACTCAGGTCTGACCCAGCCGCTGTAGTTACGGCCACCCTCTTCCCAGGTCAGGTAGGTGGAGACGCTGTAGCCGTCAGGATCCTGGAAGGAGAGGCCCTTGCTGATCTGGATGATCTGGAAGTTGCCTTCCTCACCGGCTTTGTCAGCGCTGGCGTAGTCCGGGGCTATGTTGAGATCAGCCTGGATATAGATCCTTTCTAGCTGCTGGTCAAAGACCTCGCAGTCTCTGCGATTGCCGGTAGCGCAGACGAACTCTACTACCAGCGGGTTGGACTCGCTGTAACCAAGTTCCGTCATTATGGCCTGCGCATCGGCCAGGGCAGCCGCCTTTACGTCGGGAGTGGAATCAAGGCCCTTGTACTCAGCCAGCCACTCATCAACGGTGTGGATCCAGTCCCAGCCGATGAAGTACGGCGTGGACAGGTGACCGGTGCCGTTGAAGGCGAGCTGGTTGAACTCGTTGCGGTCCGCCATCCACTGAATAGCCGTGCGAAGCTTGTCGGCGGTAGGATCACCCACCGGGCCGAACGGCGGCTTCATGGTGTTGAGAGGGAAGCCGCGCCAGCCGTTGGCGTTCACGCGAGGCTGCTTGACGGCGTCTTCACCCAAGCGGGCCACTATTCGCTCAACGTCACGCGGTGAAGGAGCATCACCAAATAGACCCAGGTAGTCAACCTGCCCCGCCATGAATGCGGCTGTGCGCGTGTTGGCATCAGGTATTGCCAGGACCTCGTATCCATCAAGATAGGGATACTCAGGCAGGAAGTAGTTGGGGTTCCGCTCCAGACCGGCGCGGTTGTTGTCTTCGAACACCGTCAACTTGAACGGACCGGTGCCGATAACCTCGCCCTGTGTGAAGTCTACGTCTCTCCAGGTGCCGCTGTCGTCTATGGCCCTGGTGTAGGTGTCAGGCATTACGCTTGTCCAGGGTGACACAAAGCAGGCCAGGAAGGCGGCTCTGGGGGCCTTAAGCCTAACGACTAGTTCGGTGTCAGAGAGGGCTTCAACCCCTGGCTCAGGCAGTGTGGCGCCTGTATCGTCAGTTACGTCATCGACGTAGGCTCGCAGGCATCCCTGGCGCTTCGAAGAAAGGCCGTTGGGACGCTCGATGAAGCGGTACAGGGAGTAGGCAGCGTCTTCCGCTGTGAACGGGTTGCCGTCATGGTCAACGATATTGTCACGAACAGTGAACCTGTACGTGGTACCGTCATCGTCGAGCGACCACGACTCCGCAAGGTCGTTCTCTACGGTCTGCTTGTCGGCCACGCTGAAGCGCAGGAGCTGCCCCCAGACGTTGCCGACGAATCCTAGGCCTGTCCATCCGTAGCCGGCGGTGTTGCCGGAGGTATCAAACTGGCCTGGAGATCCGACGCCATCCACGCCGATAGCGGTGGTGCCTCCGTACCGAGTCTCGTGGTCGTCCGGAACCGGAGTCGGCGTGTTGGTGGGCTGCGGCGCGGCAGTTACACCGGGCGCGGGCGGTACGGGCGTTGCCGTTGGCGTGGGCACCGTGATATCCGGCACCACCAGCACTGACGTGGGTGTGGGAGTGGGCGCGTCCGGCGTAGTAGGCGTAGGCGTGGCCTCTTCTGAAGGCCCGCACGCTAGAACTGCCAGAAGCCCAATGGAAACAATTACACCCAGTAGTTTCCTTAAGCTAAGTCCTAAATGCATAATCTCACCCCTCCAAAGGTAAGTTCCACCAAGCGTAGAAGCTACGCTTGGCTAGAAAGCCGCAACAATTCTATGGGATATATCGTGTTTGTCAATACCTCCTTGAAGCAATTTAAGCTTACCAAGCTACAATAAGCCTTACGAACAGGAGCCCAACTTGGATTTCTCGTCGTATTTGATAGAATAAGCCGCACTCTAATATTAGTTTTTCGAAAACGGGGAGGAGCCAGATGTCTGCGGATCTAACCGGCCTGACCTTGGCGGACGCCGCCAGAGCAATCGAGTCCCGTAAACTTTCACCTGTTGAGCTTACGCAGGACATACTTAATCGCATTGACGCGCTCAACCCCAAGTTGAACGCGTTTCTTACCGTAATAGGTGATAGAGCGCTGGCAACCGCGCAACAAGCGGAGCAAGAGATATCCCAAGGGAACTATCGCGGCCCGTTCCACGGCATACCGTACGCGGTCAAGGATATCTATTCCACAAGAGGCATACGCACCACCAACGGCTCCAGCGTGTTCTCGGAGCACGTTCCGAACCACGACAGCACCGCCGTTCGCAATTTGAACAGAGCCGGCGGAGTGCTGGTCGGTAAGAACCACTGCCTGGAGTTCGCCTGCGGCAACCACAACAGTCTATACGGGGAAGTGCGCAACCCCTGGAACCTGGAGCACACCCCCGGCGGCTCATCCAGCGGCTCGGCGGCCTCCGTGGCGGCCAGCATGGTCTTTGGCTCCATGGGTTCGTGCACCGGCGGCTCGATTCGCGGGCCGGCTTCCTTCTGCGGTATTGTCGGCCACAAGCCCACCTATGGCCTGGTGAGCAGATACGGGGTTTTCCCCCTGAGCTGGTCCATAGACCATGCCGGGCCTATGACCAGGACCGTGGAAGATTGCGCTTTGATGCTGCAGGCAGTGGCCGGCTACGACTCAAGAGACCCGTCGTCGGCAAGAGTGCGCCTGCCCGACTATGCCGGAGCGTTGAAGGGAGGCATCGGGAGCATCCGCGTTGGAGTGGCCAGGGAGTTCATCGAAGGGTCTACGGATGAGGTGACGAGCCTGACGCAAGAGGCTATAGGAGTACTCAGCGAACTTGGCGCTTCCGTAGAGGAGGTGTCGCTGCCGATAACGGCTGATTACGCTGGCGCCTCAGGCAACACCATCACCTGGAGCGAGGCCGCTCAAGTGCACGCTCCCTGGAAGGACAGGCTCAAGGAGTACACGGCGGGCGTGCAGCAAAAGGTCCTGGTGGGATCCGTGATATCCTCCACCATGTACCACAAAGCCCAACTCTTGAGAAGGCAGATCTATGATGAGATCACCAGGGTCATGAAGAGTGTGGACGTTTTGGTGGGGCCCACCATGGCGGCCCCTGCCGGACAGATACAGGCAAGCGTGGCAGCGGGCGGCGATGCCGGGGCATTGAGAATGGCTACTCAGCGCAGCTTCACCCGTCCCCAGAATCTCACGGGCCTGCCGGCGGTGAGCGTACCGTGCGGCTTCTCCGCCCAGGGGCTGCCCGTTGGCCTGCAGATATCGGGGCGCTTGTTTGAAGACGACCTGGTTTTGAAGGTGGCCCACGCTTACGAGCAGGCTACGGAATGGCACAAGAAACATCCTGAAGTCTAGGGAGAGGAGCCATGAGCATAACCAAGGAGATGGTCAGGAAACTGCTGCGACGGGAGGGCCTCCACGCTACCGAGGAGGAGGTGGAGACCACGCTGAAGCTACACAATGCCCTGGACGAGCAGATGGGGAAGGCCTCCGCTGAATCACTGGCAGCAGCGGAGCCTCACTACATACAGCCCACTAGAGCACAGCCCAAGCGCAGATAAAGACTGGAGGCGCCCAATGGTAACGGTCAACCCGCGTTCTTTTACGTCGGACAACGAATTGATAGACGCCTACAAGAAGATACTGGCCCCTTCACTAGGCCACTTTCTGGATGGAGGGATGGATCCGGCCATCAGAGCCCTATGGCAGCCGGTGAAGCTGGTCGGGCCGGCGCTGACCGTGCAGACGACTCCCAACTCTGCCGCCGCTCTGGGTAAAGCAGCGGAGATTGCCCAACCGGGCGATGTAATAGTGATGAGTCGCGGCGGCGAGAACCGGCACGCCACCACCGGCGACTTTGCGGTGCTCAACTTCCAGGAGAAGGGCATAGCGGGAATGATTACCGACGGCTTGGTCACGGACCAGCGGGCCATCGAGCGGTTGCAGTTCCCCATATTCTGCCGCGGCGTTTCGGCGATTATCGCCAAACGGGGCGGTGAGGACGAGGGCGCGGTCAATGTCCCGGTGGAGGTAGGCGGTCTAACCGTGAATCCCGGCGACCTCATAGTCGCCGACGAGGACGGCGTGATAGTGTGCAGCTTTGACGAGGCGCGGGAACAACTCCAGGCGTGCCTGGAGCTTGAGGAGTGGGAGGCGTACGCCCTTGGACAACTGGACTCGGGCAGGCCGCTTTCAGAGGTTATGCAGGAAAGGCAGAGTTACAGACAATAGTCCAATTAACCATAGGAGAGTCCGGCGATGATCCAGCAAGCAGAGATGATGCGGGTAATTCAAGAGTACAGGGGAGAGGCGGTGGTTATCCCAGTGTTTCGCGCTACTCCCCGCTGGAAAGAGGTGAGCGATCACCCTGAGTTGGACTTGCCCGTCGGCGGGGCCATGGGCAAGGCATCCTCGTTTGCCTTGGGGGTGGCGCTGGCCAGGCCGGACAAGGCGGTCATCCTGCTGGACGGTGATGGCAGTCTTGAAATGAACCTTGGCGCGCTGATAACCATCGGAGAGCAGAAGCCCAAGAACCTGTACCACTTCGTGGTGCAGAACGGCGTCTACGCTTCGACAGGCGGACAGCCCATAGTTGGAGCGGAGACGGTCTCATTCAAAGAGATGGCGTTGTCCGCGGGATACAACGCTGCCTACGACTTCGACGACTTGGAGGATTTCAGCACCACCGCCGGTGAGCTATTCAATACGGAAGGGCCCGTACTGGCAACGGTCAGGATAGAGCCTGAGATCAGGACAATTGAACAGAGGGCCGCGGAGAGGGCCAACGCGGGCGCAAGCGGTCCCTGGGTGGCGTACCACGGCTTGAAGGATGCACTGGAAAAGTCATAAGCAACAGTAGGGGGGTGGATTATCCACCCCCCTACTGGGTTCATCCCCATCTCAATCTTCCCCCCGTCAAGGGGGAAGAGGTTAGCATCAATACCAGTCGTTGCGGAACGTTTCGTAGTTGACGAAAGGCGGCTTGGCCGCATGCGGTATCGGTAGCTGCACCGGGCCGTTTTCTCTCGATGGCAGGTATACCGTGGCGGTGCCCGGCACCTGTGCTTCCCCTACCTGGTTGACTCCTTGCCAGCGTATGCCGATCGCGTGGTATGTGGCCTCTCCGGAGACGCCTCCCGGTTCACTGTTGCCCTTCTGCACCTCTGTGTACTTCTTAACCACTTCGCCGGTATAGGTTGTGACGTCGGCGTAGTACACGGGTCTTCTCAGCGCCGAGTACTGGCGGCGGATGAAACCGTCGTCGCCCATCCAGTTGGTGAAGAGCTGCTCCGGTATCTGGAAACGCTGACCGCCGTGGTCGAACGGGCCGGGCTGACCGCGGAAAGCGGCCAGCAATGCGTCCTCATGCTCTGCGCCCGGAGTCCAGGGCCAGAGGGTGTTGGGATGAGTCCGCGCGCTGCCCGGCCTCTCTCTCATGCGTCGGTACGCCGATTCAAAGGAGAGGACGTCCTTTTCTTTGATTGGGACGTCTCCGGGGTTGTCTCCCGTGCCCACAGTCTGGGAATTGACGGTGTCCTGGCAGACCTGGTCCTGGAGAGTCCAGGGCGGAAGTACAAGGGGGCCCAGCTTGTCGCCGACCTCTACGTCTTCCCAGTACAGCGTATTGGAGCCCCTGCGCTCCGCGCCTTCCAGCCGTTTGACCAGATCCTCCATCTCCTGCTTGGAGTAGCTCTGGGCTTTTCGCTCGTAGAGCATGCTTTCACCCAGGCGTTGCACGTCCATGGCCCTGGAGGTGCCCATTGTCCTCTGCGGCACCATGATCAGGGTGCCGTAGGACTTGGCTCTGAGGTCGTTGTGGTAGTCCCAGTAGTTCACTTCCGAAATGAGGAACAGCAGGTCTCCATGCCCCCCCTTCTTCTCGATGAGCTCTTTAGTCTCCTTGGACGTTCTGAACCTATCGCCCACTCGCAGCACATCAAAGAACTCCCAGGCGCATCCGGCCACAAAGTTGGCTACGGGATAGCCCTGTGGACGGGTGGCGCCGTGAATGCCGGGGTATCTTATGTAGTTCAACACCGGCCCGGGAGCCAGCTGCGTGCCATAACGGGTCTTCCTGGCATAGTCCGGGTCAGTATAGATAGGGTTGTTGTCGCCTATGGCGCGGGCGTACTTGGTGATGAAGTTGGAATCAAGCCGGATGGGCGATTCGTAGGGAGGCCCTTCTTGCTCGTAAGGACAGGGCGTGTTGGGTGGAATGCCCTCCGTCGACTCCGTGTTGATGAACTCCTTGGTCTTTGCTATGAACTCGGTTACGGCTTCTTCAAAGGTCTGCTCTGTGGTCATACGTACCTCCTCCCTGTGGCGGCACTAGGTTATACGTAAATGAGCGCACGGGCAAGCGGGCGACCTGCCCCGTCGTGGGGTGTTGCAGACCGACGTTCTTGGATTCTTCGCTAAGCTCAGGATGACGGTAATGAGGGGCGGTTCGCGAACCGCCCCTACAAGTCCGCAATGAGCGGGTTTTGGTATCCGTTCGCCGAGCTTGTCGAAGGGGCGCATCCCCCCGGCGTGGTTCGACGGGCTCACCACGAACGGGGTATGGGGCTCACCACGAGCGGGTGTGGAGTCCGCTGGTGCCACGCCTGGGTTCCCGCTCCCCGATCGGAGTCGGGGACAGGCTGCGCGGGAACGACGGGTGGGGGCGGGC
Organism: uncultured Dehalococcoidia bacterium; assembly: GCA_964450505.1. Taxonomy (GTDB): domain Bacteria; phylum Chloroflexota; class Dehalococcoidia; order Lucifugimonadales; family QGNO01; genus DAOUJH01. Next base: position 12,179 of record CAYVEN010000002.1, read on the forward strand.
ATGGCGGGTTGCGCGCTACCCGGAATCGGGGTCAGGCGACTTGATCCTGGCTCCCATCCTGGCTATGACGGCTGCCGTGTAGGTTACGATGACCACGCCTCCCATTCCTACGGCGAGTGGCGCCGTTGCTATGCTGGCGACGGCTCCCACAATGAAGCCGCCAGCGGGTGTGAATCCCCAAGTCATGCCGTACAGTCCAAGGACGCGCCCCCTCATGTTCTCGTCGGAGGTTAGCTGGAGCAGCGTGTTGATGGTTGCGTCGTAGACCACGAGGGCAAGCCCTATGGCAGCTACCAGGACAAGCGAGATTGCATACCAGGAAGAGAAGGCAAATAGAGCAATGCCGGTCCCCGCACCCAACGCTCCTATGGTGAGCAGTTTCCATTTGTTTGGGAAATCGCTGAAGCTGGCCAATAGCGCTATACCTATCAGTGCTCCAGCACCCCCTGCCCCGGAAAGGTACCCCAGTCCGGTGGGCCCCACGTTGAGAACGGTCTTGGCTATCACGGGCAGCATGACAATGTAGGAGAACCCGAATGTTTCAGTGAGGACGCTGAGGACCAGCAAGGCTCGCAGAGGGCTGTTTCCCGCGACGTACGCAAGTCCCTGTCCCAGGTTGCGCCAGATAGACTCCCGTTGCTGCTGCGCGGAGACGGAGACCTTCATGAAGAGCAGAGGAAGTACGCTCGTGGAATACGCTACTCCGGCCAGCGCAAAGGCGGCTCCCATCCCTACCGAGTTGATTACGTTGCCGGCAAGCACGGATCCGGCGGTCCAGGAGATGTGGAAGCCGCCCAGGGTATAGGCGACGGCGTTCATAAGGCGTCGCGGGCCCACGGTATCGTAGATGAGGCCGTTGAAGGCGGGCGCGACCATACCGTCGATGGAGCCCTGTATGAAAACGACGACGAGCACGTGCCAGAGTTCTGCCCTATCTTGCGAGACCAGCAGCGCCAGGCCCAACAGGACCAGCCCGCTTATGCCTCTGAACGTGGTTAGCACCATGCGGCGGCTCAACCGGTCTGCCAGGACGCCTCCAATGAGTGCAAAGATTATGTGTCCGGCGCCGCGTATACCTGATGCTATGCCTACCCATAGGGCGGAATCGCCGGTAAGCAAGAGCACCATCCAGCCCTGAGCAATGAGCTCGGTTGCGGCTCCTATCACGTAGATGGAACTGCTTCCCCAGAGCAGGCGGAAGTCGCGTATGCCCAAAGTGCTAAAAATGCGGGGCGCCGGCATGGTTCAGCAAGCCCCGGTGCAGTTAACGCTGAGGTTATTCATCAAAGATGGGTCATCCAAATAAAGCGAGGATTCCAAAACTATCGCTGATTTACTATACTCTTTTTCATGCCGCCTATCCTGGAAGCCAAGAATCTCACCAAGCGCTACGGCTCCACAATCGCTCTTGATTCCGTGGATTTTGAAGTAGAAGAGGGGATTACCGGGCTTCTGGGCCCCAACGGAGCCGGCAAGAGCACCGCTATCAAACTGTTCCTTGGGCTGCTCAAGCCCACGTCCGGCTCCGCCGAGGTCATGGGCCGGCAACCGTACAGTTCCATCGAGATACGTGGACGCCTTGGCTATATGCCGGAGCACGATTGTTTACCGGACGCAATCAACTCTTCCGAGTTCCTATCGCACATGGCCCAGGTCAGTGGACTGCCTCCATCCCATGCGCGTACTCGCGCCGCCGACGTTCTACGGCACGTAGGCCTGGACGAAGAACGTTACCGTCCCATAGGTGAGTATTCAACAGGGATGAAACAGCGCGTCAAGCTGGCGCAGGCCCTGGTTCACGACCCAACCATTGTAATGCTCGACGAACCTACCGCGGGCCTGGATCCGGGCGGGCGTGAAGAGATGCTCGACCTGATCAGGCGCACCGGCCGCGAGTTCGGCATAAGCTTGCTTCTCTCCTCCCACCTCATGGGCGAGGTTGAACGGACGTGCGATCGAATCGTTGTTCTGGAAGGTGGCCGCATCACCCAGGCAGGTTCGGTCTCGCAGTTCACCCAGGAGACCCAGACGGTTTTCCTGGAGGTTGACGACAACCTGGACGAGCTGATGGAGGCTTTGGCGAAACATGGAATCCAGGCTGAACTGGATGGAGCTTCCGTGGTGGTGCAGGATGTAACCGAGGAGCAGTACGACAATATCCGGGACGCCCTGGTCGACGCTGATTCCAGGCTGCGCCGCTTGGCGCCCAGACGGGGCAGCCTGAGCGATATCTTCAGAGGCGGCCAGGCATGACTTCCGAGCGACAGGGAGAGATATATGACCTGGGTTACCAGAGATACGACGGCCCCAGGGAAGGCAGGGGGCGCGCTCGCCGGGCGCTACTTATCAACGGCATAAGATCAGCGCTGGGGATAGGCCGCGGTTCCCGCGCCAAGGTCTTGCCGGTACTGCTCTTCGTAGCGGCCATGAGCCCGGCAGTCATCATGATTATAATAGCTTCTCTGACCGGGCCAGGGCTTGGGGTGCCCGGTCACGCGGACTACTATTCAATAATCGTTCCTATCTTCCTGCTCTTTTCCGCGATAATTGCGCCTGAGCTACTAATCCCCGACCGTCGCGACCGTGTTCTCCACCTCTACCTGGTAAGGCCTCTAACCCCCACCGATTACGTTGCCGGCAGGTGGTCGGCGTTTCTTATAGTCACCCTTACCATTGTGTATTCAGGGCAGATATTGCTCTTCCTTGGGTTGCTTCTCACGGCGTCCGACCCGGTGGACTACGTTAGGGAGAACTGGTTGGACGTTCCCCGCTTCCTGGCGGCCGGTTTCGTAGTGGCGGTCTTCACCACGACCCTGCCCATGGCGGTTGCCGCCTTCACGAGTCGAAGAGCCTACGCAGCCGCATTTGTGATAGGTCTGTGGATAGTTTCCGCGTCTGCGGCGGGAATCCTTACCACGTGTGAAGAAACCGTTACCACCACGACGACCGACGGGACCGTAACCGTAACGGTGCAAGAGTGCGTGCCCCTTGCGGGAGACTTTGGCAAGTGGTTCGTCCTGCTGGATATCGGAGAGACGCCCATCAGGATCAACGACTTGATATTTGGCGAAGAGCCGGAGTCCGGGCTTGGAGCTCTGGCGCAGGAACTGCCGGAGATAGTCCCCATCGGCTGGTACTTGATTATGACCGCGGGACCTGGATTCCTACTCTGGCGGCGTTATCAGGGGATAGCTATATGAGCGCAATGCAAACGTCTACCGAAAGCCGCAACGGCCCCACGGTGAACGTTGCCAGCGTGTCCAAGTGGTTCGGCAACGTGGTTGCCGTGAACGATGTTTCGTTCGACATATACCCGGGCGTAACGGGTCTTCTGGGCCCCAACGGCGCGGGAAAGACCACTATCTTGCACATGATCACCGGCCTTTCCAAGGTGTCCAAGGGAGAGGTCAAGCTGCTTGGGGAACGGCCCAGGGACAATGCGGAGCTGTACCGCCGCGTCGGAATCATGGCGGAGCATGAGGGGGTATACGGGTTCTTCACGGGCAGGCAGTTCGTGGAGTTCTCGGGGCGGTTGTACGGTTTGCAGCCGTTGAAGGAGTACGTGGATCAGGCAATTGCCAGGGTGGGTCTTGAAGAGGCTCAGCACCGCGCGCTTTCCACCTACTCCAGGGGTATGCGACAGCGCATGCGATTGGCCGCGGCCATGGTGCATGACCCCCAGGTCTTGATACTGGACGAGCCTCTGAACGGCACCGACCCCCGCCAGAGACTTGAGTTCCACGACTTGATGAAAGACCTGGCCGGCGAGGGCAGGACGATAGTTATTTCGTCTCACATACTGGAGGAGGTCGAGATATTCGCTGAGCAGATACTGCTCATGGTCAGCGGCAAGCTGGCCGCTTCCGGAGACTACCGCGCCATCCGCGCCAAGCTGGACGAGCGCCCGTATCGCGTGCGGGTGGTGGTCAGCGAGCCGCGCAAGATGGCGGCGGCGATACTCCAGATGGAGGAGGCGGATTCGGTCTCGGTTGATGGTGAGGGAGCGCTCACCGTCTTGAGCCAGAGAGTAAGCGTACTGCAACGTTCGCTGCCTCGCCTGGCAAAGGAGCTGGGAGTGCGCCTGCTTCGTGTGGAACCGCTGGATGATTCGCTGGAGAGCGTGTTCAGCTACGTGGTGGAGCGCTGATGGTACAGATACTGTTGCTATCGCTGCGTCAGATGGGCAAGCGCCGCTTGATTGTGATTGCTCTGCTGTCCATGCTGCCCGTGGCATTGGCCGCGGCCATAGCAAGCTTCACGTCACCCGAGGAGTCAGTCAGCGATGACTTTGTAACAATTCTGGTGGAAGGCATGATTTTTAGCGGCATTGCGCCGATAGTTACCATGGCTCTGGCCACCGCCGCGTTCGGCGATGAGGTAGACGATAGAACGCTAAACTTCCTGACCTTGAAACCGGTGCCAAGGTACCAAATCGTGGTTCCGAAATTCCTTGCCCCCGTAATAGTGGCCGCGCCTGTCTTGATAGTCAGCTCTGCACTGGCCGTAGTAATAGGCTTGGGCGGAGGTTTCAAACCCCTATTGGCCGTTGCCGTGGCTCTGTTTGCCGGTGTCGTCACCTATGCGTCCGTGTTCACCTGGGCGGGGCTCATCAGCTCTCGCGCTTTGGCGTTCGGCCTGGTCTACGTATTTCTCTGGGAGGGGCTTGTTAGCACATTCTTGTCGGGAATACGATACATAAGCGTTAGAAACTACACTCTGGCCATAATGCATGAGTTGGATAAAGAGACTTTCCAAGTACTGGCGGGGGACGTAATAGAGTTCCCGGCGGCTATCGTGGGAGCGGCGGCGGTTTCGCTGGTGTTCCTCCTTCTCTCGATATTTCGCTTGCGCACCATGGACGTGCCTTGATTCTCCGGCAGCCCGTGTCTGTTGAGCTGGTATGGAGCACTCTTTGAAGCCACAGCAATCCTTAGGCGTCGACCCTGTGATCATGGAGGTGATGCTCAACGCCTTTATGACGCTCTGCGACGAGTCGCAGGCGGTACTGGTGCGCTCCGCCTATTCCACCAACATCAAGGAGCGCAAGGACTGTTCGGCGTGGCTGCTGGATTCGGACGGCCAGCCCTTCTGCGGCGGTCGTTACTCTGGAGGCCAGTACAACAATTCGGGGTACGGGCCCGTGGGCGCGCGCATCCTGGAGAAGCTCGGCTCCAGGATGTCGGACGGCGACGTCTTCGTGATGAACGACCCTTACCTGGGCGGGCCCACACATCTGCCGGATATGTCGTTCATCAAACCCGTGTTCTATGACGGAGAGCTGCTCTGCTTTGTGTGCAACCAGGGTCACTGGGCGGACGTGGGCGGCAAGGCTCCGGCGCAGGGCGTGGTGGGAGACGCCACGGAGATATACCAGGAAGGCCTGCGCTTGCCGCCGGTGGCTCTGTACAAATCGGGCAAGCTGGAAGAGGACATCTACGAGATCATGCTGGCAAATATCCGCGGCCCTCACGAAAGGGAGGCGGATATCAGAGCGCACATGGCGGCGTTGCACCTGGCGGAACGACGCGTTCATGAGCTGGCGAAGCGGTACGGGGCCAAGGGCATGAAACGTTACATGCGGGCGCTTGTCGATTATTCCGAGACACGGCTGCAGCAGGCCATTCTGGACGCGCCGCAGGGAAGCTGGTCGGCTGTCGATTACCTGGACGACGACCTGGGCAGCGACGAGCCGATAGCGGTCAAGGTCAAGGTGTCTATAAAACACAGCCCAAGGCCGCTGATAGAGGTGGACTTCACGGGCAGCGGGCCACCGGCCAAGTGGGGCATCAACGTCGCCTACCACGGGACATGGCAAATGGTCGTCGGCGTGTTCAGGAATCTCCTGGTAGACGACACGGTACCGATAAACGTCGGCTTTCTCAAACCGTTCAAGGTGGTCATGCCGGACCACTCCTTGATCAACGCCAAGCCTCCCTCCGCTGTGGGCGCGAGGACGGAGACCACCTACCTGGTTAGAGACGTGATCCTGGCTGCTCTAATGGAGGCTTTTCCGGAGAAAGCCAGGGGCCCCTGGCATGGCGTTCACGGAGTGGGCTTCAGCAACGCGGAGGGACAGCGCTACTTCATCCACTACCAGACCGTAGGGGGCGGGGGCGGCGCACGCGCTTTCAAGGACGGCGTGGACTCCGTGCATGAAGTTCTCAACCTGCCGGTGGAGCCGATGGAGATGCAGTATCCGTTGAGGGGTCTGCGCTTGGAGTATATTCAGGATTCGGAAGGAGCGGGCAGGTACCGCGGCGGCGTCGGCGTGAGGCAGGACTGGGAAGTGCTGGCCGACGTAAACCTGGCCACTCATTCCAATAGGCACAAGATACCGGCTCCGGGTGTGTCCGGCGGCTGGCCGGGCGGGCTGTCCAGGCTGGTGCTGAACTACGATTCGGATGACCCCGTTGAACTGCCCCGCGAGACTGCCAACTATCCCCTGAAGAAGGGCGACGTTGTAACCGTGTTCGCGGGAGGCGGAGGCGGTTACGCAAGTCCACTGGACCGCGACCCGGAAGCCGTGCTTAGAGACGTGCGAGACGGCAAAGTATCGCTGGAGCGCGCCCGTGAGGTTTACGGCGTGGCTATAGACGCGGAAAGTTGGGTGGTGCTCCAGGAGGAGACCGCGGCCCTGAGGAAGGCAAGGAGATAGGTGGCCAGATTCCGCGTAGGCATAGATATAGGCGGCACCTTTACCGACCACCTGTGGTATGACGAGGCTACGGGCGATCTCTCCGTAGTCAAGGTGCCTACGACACCACACGACCTTGCGATCTGTTTTGTTGATGGACTGCAGCGCATGTACAGCGACCATCGGGCCGGCGCGGTGGTCCCGTACGTGGCGCACGGCACCACCGTTTGCACCAACGCCCTGTTGGAACGCAGGGGCGCACGGCTTGGCTTCATCACCACAAAGGGGTTCCGCGACATCCTGGAGATAGGCAGGCAGATAGAGCCGGACCAGTTTGATTACACTGTGGATCGCGCTGAGCCCCTTGCGCCACGATATCTGAGGAGAGAGGTGGATGAGCGGGTAGCGAAGGACGGTTCAGTGGTGGCTCCGCTGGATGAGGAACAGTGCCGCAGCTTGGCTAGGGAGTTCATTGCGGAAGGCGTAAACTCCGTGGGCATCTGCTTCCTGTTCTCTTTTGCCAATCCCGCCCACGAGATCAGGGCCAGGGAGATCGTGGAAGAGGAGTTCGCCAGGGCGGGCGTTGAGGGATTCGTCTCAATCTCATCCGGCATAGCCGCGGAGTTCAGGGAGTTCGAGCGCGCCAGTACGGTGGCGGTGGCGGCGTACTTGACGCCGGTGCTCCAGGGATACGCCGCCAGGCTGGAACGCGAGCTTGCCGGAGTCCTTTCCCAGCCGTCCAGCATGTATATCATGCAGTCCGCCGGTGGACTGGTGGGCGTTGGCACTGCAATCAGACAGCCGCATACTACAACGGAGTCCGGCCCTGCCGCGGGCGTGCTTGCCGCCGCCGAGCTGGGACGCCTGTTGGGCAGGGAGAAGCTGGTCTCCTTTGACATGGGAGGCACAACGGCCAAGGCCAGCCTCATGGAGAATGCCACGCCCCGGCTTGCCTTTGAGTTCGAGGTGGGCACGGAGCAGCACGGCGCTTTCACCACTAGGAGCAGAGGTTACCCTGTAAGGGCGGCCATGATAGACCTGGTGGAGTGCAGCGCGGGCGGCGGAAGCATCGCCTGGGTAGACCCCGTAGGGGTGCTCAAGGTTGGGCCGATGAGCGCAGGCGCCAGCCCGGGTCCGGCCAGCTATGGCCGAGGGGGAGAGATGCCGACCGTAACGGATGCGCAGGTGGCGCTGGGAAGAATCGGTTCCGGCCACCTACTGGGCGGCGAGGTAGAGGTGGACGTGAAACGGGCTGAGACGGCTATTCAACAGCACATAGCCGGCAGATTGGACATGACGGTCGCCCAGGCGGCGGAAGGCATCATAGAGGTGGCCAACGCGCAGATGGAAGGGATTCTGCGGGTGGTGTCGGTGCAGCGTGGGTTTGACCCGAGGGAGTTCACCCTGCTGGCCTTCGGCGGCGCGGGGCCACTGCATGCCGTGGACTTGGCGTCGGCCCTTGGCATTACGGAGGTTGTGGCGCCGCTTTATCCGGGCCTGTTCTCGGCGCAGGGTCTTTGCCAGGCCCACGTCCTCAACGAGTTCGTAAGGACACGGGTCACCCGCTGGGAGGACGCAAACCTATCGACCATGCTGGGCACGGTGGCCGCGCTGGAAAAGGAAGCAGTAGATTGGATGGACAGCGAGGGCATTGCCGGAGAGAAGAGAGCGCTGACCAGGTCTATGGACATGCGTTACGTGGGACAAAACTGGGAGCTTACGGTCAACCTGGATGTTCTGCCCACGTCGGAGGAGGAGTTGGAGGACGCCCGGAAGGATTTTGTACGCCTTCACCAGCAGATGTACGGCCATTCCAGCGATACCGATGCGGTAGAGGTGGTGAGCTTTCGCGTTCACGCCTATGCTTCCTCTCCCCCGCTCAAGGTCAAGAGTATCCCCGCAGGCGGCAAGGACTCCTCAGAGGCTTGTACGGGCTCAAGAGAGGTGTACTTTGCACAGGGCGGCGGCGCAACGGAATGCCTGGTCTACGATAGGAACCGTCTCAAGGCCGGAAACAGGATGGACGGCCCGGCGGTCATAGAGCAACTGGACGCTACCACGGCGATACCGCCCGGATATGCAGGGCGCGTGGACGACTACGGCAACATATGGATCACGCCTGCTACTTGAAGTAAGAACGCTGCTAAGCCAGATGCCTGACTAGGCCGTAAGCACTCCCAAAGCCCTCGCCTCGTTTATCAGATGCTCGGTTCGCTCTTCGCTGAGAGAGGCTATAGGCAGCCTGGGCTGCCCGCTATCGATTCCCAGGCGGGCCTTGACCAGCGCCTTGCAGGTGGCCTGCATCCCGTACTTGCCTGCCAGGTCTATCAGTCCCGCGCCCAGCTCTTGAAGCTCTTGGGCACGCTGAACGTCGCCTTCTCTATGCGCCCGGTAAGCCCCCACCCAGATCTCCGGCGCTACCGTGAGCGGGCCATCGACCACCCCGGCGGCCCCGGCAGTAAGCGCGGCAAGGAACAACGAGCCGCTTCCGGTGAAGACGTCTATGCCCATTTGAGAGAAGCGGCGGATGTTGTGGAAGTCCGGCGCAGAGTGCTTGACCCCGGCCACCTGGGGAATCTGCTCTATGAAGGCGCTCATCAGCGCCGGAGTAATTTCGACCCCGGTGTACTTGGGCTGGTTGTAGACGAAGAAAGGGAGGTCCGCCGCGCCGGCGACAGCCTTGTAATGGTCGACGACCGCCTGGTCCGTGGGCTTGTAGAAGAACGGCGGCACGCAGCTAATGGCGTCGACGCCCGCTAGGCGGGAGGCTTCGGCCATTCGCACGGCGCTCTGCGTGGTGAGCGCTCCCACGTGGACAATGGTCTTGGCCCTGCCCTTGGACTGATCGGCTGAAACCTGTGCTATCCTGATAATCTCTTCTTCGCTGAGCAGCACGCTCTCGCCGGTGCCGCCGGTTATCCAGAACCCGTCGACGCCGGCCTGGATGTTGTGCTCCATCACTCCGCGGAACGCCTCCTCATTGAGCCTGCCCTCCGCATCAAACGGAGTAATCAATGCCGGAACGACACCCTGGAAGTTGCCCATAACCTTCTCCTCAAACCGTGCTGAATGGAGTGTACAAGCCGTTTGTGAGGGCGTCAAACCGAGGCGAATCTGTTAAAGTCGCGTTAAATTTGCGTTAAACAACCGCGGATATTCTGAGAAGCAGCCTAAAGGCGTGCGTGAAAATGCTGAAGAAAAGCGTTGCAGAGTTCATAGGGACGTTTGGTCTTGTCTTTGCCGGAACCGGGGCAATCATGATCAACCAGCTTATGGACGGTCAGTTGACCCATCTGGGCGTGGGCCTCTCATTTGGATTGGCAGTGGGGGCCATGGTCTTCGCCACAGGGCACATCTCCGGCGCGCACATAAACCCCGCCGTGACCGTTGCATTCGCTATCAGCCGCCACTTTCCCTGGAAGAACGTCCCCTACTATCTGGCGGCTCAGCTGGCTGGAGCCGCGTCCGCCAGTTTGGTGCTGCTGGCAATCCTGGGAGACGTGGCGGACATGGGAGCGACCTTGCCATCCGGCAGCGACCTGCAGTCTCTGGGGCTTGAGATTGTGCTCACCTTTTTCCTCATGTTTGTGATCATGGCGGTGGCCACGGACGTGCGAGCCGCCGGAGGGGTCGCGGCGCTGGCCATAGGCGGCACGGTTGGGCTTGAAGCCATTTTCGCCGGGCCTATATCGGGGGCCTCCATGAACCCGGCGCGCTCGCTGGGGCCTGCCCTGGTGGGTTGGACGTGGGCCAGCCAGTGGCTCTATATCGTGGGGCCTCTCACCGGGGCTGCAGCGGCTTCACTGGTGTATGCGTGGCTAAGAGGAGGGGAGCACTACGCAGGCAAGGCGGATGAAGGAGAGCGATGAAGCGGGTCTTATTCGTTTGCGTCCACAACTCGGGGAGAAGCCAGATGGCCGCTGCTTTTCTTGAAGAACTATCCGGTGGAAGAGTGGAAGTCGATTCGGCGGGAACCCAGCCGTCCGATGCGGTTAATCCTGCAGTCGTCGAGGTCATGATGGAGAAGGGGATAGACGTATCGGAGAACAAGCCCAAACTGTTGACGCAGGAGATGGTGGATGAGTCCGACAAGGTCATCACCATGGGCTGCGCCATAGACGAGTCTTGCCCGGCAGTGTTCGTCCCCAGCGAAGATTGGGGTTTGGAGGACCCCAGCGGCCAGCCCGTAGACGTGGTGAGAAGGGTCCGCGACCAGGTGGAAGAACGGGTAAGGGCGATGATTCCCGCGCTTTCCCAGTAGTTTTCTTGAGGCTGAGATTGCCCCGGTACGCTGTCTTAGACTGTGGTATCCTACTGACCGCTTTTGTCAGGAAGTCAAATGCGGAGAAAGTCATCCCTACTCATTGTTGCAATCGCTCTTTTCGTCTCCGCGTGTACTCAGAGTAACGCTCCCTCAGCCCCCACGATTTCACCACTGCCTTCTACTCCTACTCCCGTAACGACACCTGCTGCCCTCAATCCCACTGCGACTCCGGACGGCGTACTAATTGCTCCGGCAGCCGACACGCCCGATATAGAGGCGACGGTTGCATTCGCGGTGCAGGCCACCGTGAGTGCGGCTCTGACAGCCACAGTCGCGGCTGCACCGGAAACTACACCCACAGCTACTGCCACGGCTGCACCGTCGCCTACGGCCACCGCTACGGCTGAACCTGCGCCCATAGTCACAGCCACGGCTGAACCTGCGCCTACAGTCACAGCCACGGCTGAACCCGTGCCTGTAGTCACCGCTACGGCTGAGCCCGCGCCTGTAGTCACAGCCACAGTTACAACTCCGCAAGTGGAGGCTCAATACGAGGTGAGCATCCAGAACGTTGACCTGGCGGGGGAGGTTGTAGTCATTGTCAATACCGGCGGCAGCCCCCAGGTTATGACCGGCTGGGAACTGCTGAGCCAGGAGGGAGGACAGCGTTTCGTGTTCCCGCAGTTCACTCTAGACCCGGGCGCCGCCGTCCGGGTTACCAGCGGCCCCAACGGCCGGCAAGACCCGCCCGGCGTGCTGCAGTGGCTGAAATCCGACGGCAGTCCCTACCGGGGACATGTTTGGAACAATGATGGCGATGTTGCCGTACTATTCGACAGCGGGGGCAACGAGGTAGCCAGGTTCCCTTAGACGTAGGGGCCCAGGTGCATTCCCCCTATGATGTGTACGTGCCCGTGGGGCTGGCTCTGCATACCGTCGTGCCCGAAATTGGAGAGCAGTCTGAACCCGTTGGGGCATTGCTCATTGCCAATGCGCGCCGCTACTGAGGCTACGTTGGCCATCTTTTGGCTGCTCCACAGCTCTTCCTGGGTCATGTGCTTCTTGGGGACGGCCAAGAGCATGACAGGAGCCCACCTGAGACGGTTGCGAAAGACCATAACGTCGTCATCCTCATAGATGACGTCGCCAGGCTCTTCTCTACGGACGATCTTGCAGAACACGCACGGCCCGCTGGTCAGCGTCCCGTCCTCCTATTTGACCTTGGGTATCCCGCAGAGGCTCTCTTGCTCTGATCCCTGGAGGTGCCTTTGTCACGGAAATCGGGGGCAGAAATGGGGCACCAGGTCACTATACTTGCATCTTTCAACCGCGACCGCACCGGCGGTGGGAGACGGTCTTCCATGAAGTCGCGCAGGGTGATGACGGTGGGGAGCCTGGCTTCCTGGCGGTGCACGATTATTTGATAGAGCTTCTCTTCCGCCCAGGCTGTGCTGCTGTGAGCACCGAGGTCATCCAGCACCAGGTAGGGCGCGGTCCTAACCTCTTCGAAAAGCTGGTCGTACCTAACCGGACTCTCCGGACTGAAAGTAAATCTAAGATGGTCCAACAGATCTGGCACGAAGGCGAAGTAAACGTACCTGCCGTTGCGTTCTATCTCATTTACAACGGCTATGGCCAGGTGGGTCTTGCCGCAGCCTTCCCCCCCGGCGAATATCAGCCAGCCGGAAGGGTGCTCGGCAAAGACGCGAGCCGCATTTAGCGCTGCCTCCAGGCTAGCTTGATCTTCAGCGTCCGCTCTGTTGCCCCTGATGTTGAAATTCTCGAAAGCCATGCGGGGCTTCAGATCAGACTTCATCCTGTCCAGCTGCCAGTGCGGAGCGGCAACGGCTTGTTCTCCAAGCGTAATTTGCATTACGAGATCGCGGTCCTCCAGGCGCGCCCGCAGCTGCTCGTCGAGTTGGCCTAGGGGAACGCTGAGTGAGATGATGGTGGGCATCTGCCGGTTGAACCGGTGGTTCAATATCTGATTGAGCTTCTCCTGTGCCCAGGGAGTGGTGGCGTGCGCGCCCAGGTCGTCCAGGGCAAGGAGCGGTATGTTTCTAACGTGCTCAAAGAGCTCGTCATAGGAGGTTTCGCTGCTGGGAGCGAAGGTTGAGCGCAGATGGTCGAGCAGGTCGGGAACCGAGATGTAGAAGGCGGGCGTCTCCCGCTCTATGCCGCGATTGACTATGGCGGCAAGCAGGTGGGTCTTGCCGGAGCCGCCAGTTCCTGTGAAGAGCAGCCAGCCTTGGGGGTCGTCGGCGTATTCTATGGCGGCTTGGTACGCTTGAGCGAACCTCTGTTGAGCCTCCGCGTTGGCGGAGCGTCCGCCGGAGTCCAGGGAGTCGAACCTGAGCCGGGCGAGGGCTCCCAGGTTGCTGTGGCTTTGCAGCCGTTCCAGCCGTTGAGCGTGGGTGACCTCTTGCTGGCAGGAACAGGGGATGGCCCGACCAAAGTCGGGGTCTCCGACGGGTACGTCCTGCCTTATCCAACCCTTGCCTCCGCAAAGGTCGCAATCGTCCGAGGGGGTCTCCTCCTCAGCGCGCCAGGTAGCCGTACCGTCGGAGGTATTCTTTGCGGTCACTCGTTTTAGAATGTCGCCTAGGCTCTCCATCGTCCTTTCCTTCAGTGGCCCAACTATTCAGAATCCCGGCTATGTATCGCCATTTTCTCTGGTTAGAGCTGACGGCAATGCGAAACGCGTCCTCAATCCACTGCCGGGGATACTCCGCTTCCGCTTCCTTTAGCTCCTCCGTGAGCATGGGGGTCAATGAGCCGATGTTCTCCTCGTACAGAACAAAGATGTTCGGACGGTCTTCACCTTGAGATGAAGATACCGGCTCCTCCACCGCCACTTCACCAAGCCGGGCCATGGCCCTTCTTCCCGGCTCGTCGTTCAAGAACAGAGCCTTCTCATTGCCCTGCTCAGCTTCCAGCAAAGTGCCCCGCGTCACCGCCAGTTGGACTCCCTTGATAATTGCCTGCTTGGAGCCTTCCGGTTCCTGGGCCAGGGCATCGGCAAGGATCGCATCGTTCTCCAACTCCGATGCAGTGACCCAGAGGCGTTTGCTGCGGCGCTGGTGCACCATTCCGATCAATCTGAGGGTGCACTTCAACTCGGCAAGCGAGTCTATCTCGGCAAGGAGCGGCCCCAGTGCTTGCGCCGGAACGGGGACGAGCTTGGTTCCCTTGGGGAAGGCGAGGGTTGCGGCCATGGTCAGACTGCTCTCTGCGTAGCCAGGTTTTCGAATCGAGAGAACTGGTCTCGGAAGTATAGGCTCAGGTTCTTGAGCGGGCCGTTTCTATGTTTAGCGATGATGAGTTCGGCGATGTTCTTGGGGTATGGCTCCACGGGACGATGCCTTTCCCACTCCTCTTCGTTGTAATACATGTCGTCCCTATAGATGAACGCCACCACGTCGGCGTCTTGCTCTATGCTGCCGCTGTCTCTGAGGTCCGAGAGCTGAGGTCTATGAGAGGGGCGCTGCTCCACGGCGCGGCTCAGCTGGGAAATGGCGATCAAGGGAACGTTGAGGTCCCTGGCCAGGCCTTTCAAGGCGCGCGATATATCGCTCATCTCCTGGACCCTGTTTTCGGAGCGGCTGCTGCCTTGCATAAGCTGAAGGTAGTCCACGACTATCAGGTCCAGCCGCCGCTCCATGTGCAGCCGCCTTGCCTTGCTGCGCAACTCTATGATTGTCTGAAGCGGGGTGTCGTCAATGAAGATGGGCAGGTCTGAAAGAGCGCCCACCGCGTCTATGACCCTTTGTTGCTCCCTATCGCTCATCAGGTTTATACGCAGGCTGTGGCTGTCCACCTGCGCCTCGGAGGAAAGCAAACGCATCGCCAACTGCTCGCTGCTCATTTCCAGGCTGAATATGCCCACGTTGGCGCCTTGACCAGCGGCATGCTGGGCAATGTTCAGCGCCAGAGTGCTCTTGCCCATGCTGGGACGGGCGGCGAGTATGACAAGGTCAGACCGTTGCAGTCCTCCAAGCACGGTGTCCAGGTCCATGAAACCCGTCGGCACCGGCGCCGTACCGTGTTCCAGCGCTAGGTGCGCCGACGCCGTATCTTCCAGGTATTTGTCCAGGACGTCTCTCAGGGGAACGAAGTCCCTGTTTTCCCTGCGGGACCTGATGCGGAACAACAGCTCCTCGGCCTGGCCCAGCGCCGAGTCCACGTCCGAGTCCTGTTCGTAACCCAGGGCGGCTATTTCCGTGGCGGCTGAGATGAGGTTGCGCATGGTGGATGTGCGGCTCACCATGCGGGCGTAGTGCTCTACGTATACGGAGGTGGGAACGGTGGTTACCAGGTGGCTGAGGAATGCCGCTCCCCCTGCCGGGTCCAACCGTTCCAAGCCTTCCAACTCGTGGGCGACGGAGACCTGGTTTATAGGCTCACCGCGTTGAAAAAGAGCCAGGCATGCCTCGTAGCTCCACCTGTTTCGCTCTCGATAAAAGTCCTCCGGCTTGAGGAAGGGCGCCACCTGCAGCATGGCGCTGCCGTCCAACAGGATGGAACCCAGCACCGCTTCTTCGGCGGCGTCATCATGGGGAGGCAAGCGGTCGGTGTACATCAAGGCTGCTGTTCCTCTTCTGCATCGGGTTCAGGATCGGTTGAGGGAGTCTGCTCGTCCGCGTCGTCCGTACCGGGGGATTCCACGGCCTCCGGCTCCATGTTCTGCTCGGCGTCTGTCTCGTCCATAGCGGGAGATTTCACGGTATCCGGCTCCATGCCTTGCTCTGCGGCTTCGGCCTGTTCCGCCTCCTCGGCCAACCTTGCCTCCACTGCGCCCTCCTGCCCCTCAGCATCGACGACGATCTTCAGAGTAGCCGATATACCGTAGGAAAAGCGCACCTGCGCTTCGTAGATTCCGGGCTCGTGTATAGAGTTTTCCAGTTGAATCGAGCGGCGGTCGAACTCGCGCTCGGTGAGGCGGATCAACTCTTCAGTGACGTGGGTGGAGGTCACCGCGCCGTAAAATCTACCTGTAGGCCCAACCCGGGCGCTGAGGCGCAGCGTCACTTCGCTGAGCAGCTCCACCAGTGCGTTCAGGTCGTTCTGCTCTTTGATGCGGCGCTCGTCTCCCGCTTTGCGTATGGCTTCCAGTCGCTGCATGTGGTCGTGGGATGCGGGAACGGCCAGCTCCCTGGGAAGGAGGAAGTTACGGGCGTAACCGTTCTTCACCTCTTTCACGTCTCCGGCCTGACCGCTGCCCGGCACATCCGATATAAATATCACTTTCATATCCAAACACCTCGAAAATAAGATTTTCTCTAACTCGGAGCTAAACCCCAAGAAGATGAAAAGAGAATTTTACCCTAACAGTCCGCCAAAAACCTCTTTGGAACGTTTGAGCTAGTATAGTTGGAAATCTCCGATTTGAGAAGGGTGGGAGCCGGAGGTTGGGCATCATGCCTGCAGCGCTCTTTCAAGACCGTTGCGCCAGGCATCCGAAAGCTCTGCCAGCGGGCTGTCCAGAATATCCGGAAATGAGAACCTGTTCCCTCCCACAGTTCCCAGCAAGAGGTACGGCGCCCCCATTTCCCTGCAGGCCGTTTCCACCGCCTGCAGATTGGCCGGGTCAAACGACACCAGGATCCTTGACGCCGCTTCACCGAACAAGGCCGCGTCCCACCGTTCCCCCAGCCCAACGCTGCCGGTGAAACCCAGGTTGCCCTGAACGGCGCTTTCGGCGATTGCTATGCCCAGACCGCCCTCCGAGCAGTCGTGGGCGGAACTGACTAGACCTTGGTTGACAAGCTCACGGCAGCATCGCTGCACCTTCGCTTCCAAGTCGAGGTCTATACTTGGCCGGCCTGCCACTACGCCGTGAATCAGCTCCAGGTATTCGCTGCCGGCCAAGCTCGCGGTGTCTCCCGAAAGCTCCGACGCGCCGATGAGGAGGACGAGGTCTCCCTCTTTCCTGAAGGCCGATCCCACGGCGCTGCTTACGTTTTCCAGCAGCCCCATTGCGCCGACAACCGGTGTGGGATAGACCGCCGTTCCCCTGGTCTCGTTGTAGAGGCTGGCGTTGCCGCTCACCACAGGCACGTCCAGAGCGGTGCATGCTTCCACCATGCCGCGCACGGACTCACTCATCTGATAGGCCACGTAGGACTCATCCGGGTTGCCAAAGTTGAGGCAGTCGGTGACGGCCACGGGCGTTGCTCCGGTGCTGGACACGTTGCGGCAAGCTTCGGCAACGGCAAGAGCGCCGCCGACAAAGGGGTCCAAGTAGCAGATGCGGCCGTTGCAATCGATGGAGAGAGCGATTCCTCGCTGAGTGCCTTTGATTCGGAGCACCGCGGCGTCGGCTGCTCCCGGGGCAATGACCGTGTTGGTCTGCACCTGGTGGTCGTACTGGCGGTACACCGTTTCCCTGCTGGCGATGTTGGGTGAAGCGAGGAGCCTTAGCAACACATTGGAAGGTGATTCGCTTGGCAACGGCGTGGAGTCCAGGTTGTACTCCTGCAGGTCTTTGAGAAGCTGGGGCTTTTCGCCAACAACGTTGTAAAGCGGGGGGTGCGTCAGCATTCCCCCGGGGACGATACCGACCTGCTCTTCGCCCTGGAAGATGCGCGCCATGCCGTCCCTGGTCACCTCGCCGATAACGGTGCACGGGATGTCCCACTTGTCCATGATGACCCTTACCGCTTCCAGGTTTTCGGGATCGAGTATGAGCAACATCCGCTCTTGGGACTCGGAAAGCATGACCTCGTAGGGGGACATACCGGACTCTCGCCTGGGCACACGTGAAACGTCCAGCCTGAACCCGGTGCCGCCCTTGGTCGTCGCTTCCACGGTTGAGCTGGTGAGTCCGGCCGCGCCCAGGTCTTGCATCCCTTCTATCAACTCGGCGCGAGCCACTTCCAGGCAGGCCTCTATGAGCACCTTTTCCATGAAGGGATTGCCCACCTGTACCGTGGGTCTGAGTTCCGTCTCCTCTTCGAAGGTGCGGGATGCCAGACCAGATGCCCCGTGTATGCCGTCGCGCCCCGTTTCCGCGCCCACCAGAACCAGCAGGTTGCCCGGTGTTCTGGCCACGGCTCGCACCAGGCTGTCGGAGGGGACGATTCCAACGCAGAGAGCGTTAACCAGTGGATTGCCGGAATATGAGCTGTCAAAGGCGATCTCCCCGCCCACGTCGGGCACGCCGATGCAGTTGCCGTAACCGGAGATACCGCCGACCACTCCTTGGAAGAGATGGCGGTTTCGCGGCTCGGTCAGGGGCCCGAATCGCAGCGAGTTCAACAGGGCTATGGGACGTGCGCCCATGGCCAGTATGTCGCGCACTATACCCCCGACCCCAGTGGCCGCACCCTGGTACGGCTCCACTGCGGAAGGGTGGTTGTGCGACTCCACCTTGACCACGGCGGCCAGCCCGCCGCCTATGTCAATGACGCCCGCGTTCTCCTGGCCGGGGGCCGTGAGAAGATGCGGGCTTTCTGAGGGGAAGGTGCGTATAAGCTGCTTGGAGTGCTTGTATCCGCAGTGCTCGCTCCATAGCGCGCCGAACATGCCAAGCTCGACGGGGTTCGGTTCCCTGTCGAGCCTGCGCAGGATATCGCTGTACTCCTCTTCGGTTAGGGCTATCTGGTCAAGGGTTTCTTTAGATATGGTCACGTTGTACACCTAACTTCCGACTAACCGGCACTTCCCAATGTTACCAATATAACCCCTCCCACCACTAGGCACGCTCCTATCCATATTCTCAGTGTTATCCGCTCCAACTGTTTCAGAAAGATGTACGCCAAGCTCAGAGATATGAGGGGCGAAACGGACGATACCGGCGCAACCACCACTACAGGCGCCAGGCTGAGCGCCGAGTAGTTGAAGGCCACCCCGGACGATGCCGCAATGCCCGACAAGACCAGGAAGAGAAACGCCTTCCTGGGTGCGCGTCGGTCTTTGACTATATTCTTGTTGGCAAGTGCGGTAAGGACGACAAAGCCCACGAACAAGGCGACCGTGGCTACTACCAGCGGCGGCGCGTGTTCAGTCACAATCTGCCTGGCAAGAAACTGGCTTGAACCGTAGGCAGTAGCGGCCATGAGGGCAAGGGCCATGCCTAGGACAATGGGTCTGCTGTTGAGCCTGCCGGGGGTGTGCATCCTAACGCCGCTCCGGCGCAGTCACTATGAGAACAACGCCTCCGACTATGATGAGCGTTCCCAGCGCAATCAGAGGATCCAGAGTCTCGCCGCCGATGAGCACGCCCAAGGTCACCGCCACCAGGGGCGCCGCAGCGAGCAATGGCGCGGCTCGCGACACACCGGCAAGCCGTATGCTGTTGAAGTTGAGGAACCTGCCCAGCAGGTAGTTGAGAAGTCCAAGCAGGGCGATCCATCCTATTGCCGTGGACGACAGGGCAAAATCGCCAGGGCCGTGGACTGCGAAGGCAATGGCGCCGATGAGAAGCGTCCCCGTGGCCAGTGAAAGCGCCGTGCCCGTTGTCGAGCTGATGTTTTGCAATCCAACTCGTACGAAGATTGCCGACGCTCCCCATCCGGTCGCTGCCAGCAGCGCGAAGACAATTGCTAAGGCCAATCTAGCCCGCCGAAGCCGCTATCGATTCGAAGATTGGCCGTCCGTCCGTTCCGCCAAGCAGAAGCTCGCAGCAACGTTCGGGATGAGGCATCATGCCGAGCACGTTGCCGTTCTTGTTGACGATACCGGCAATGTTTTGCGCCGAACCGTTGGGGTTGGAACCTTCCGTTATCTCGCCGGAGGGGCTGGAATAACGGAAAACGACCAGGCCGTCATCGTTGAGCGCCTGGAGAGTGTCGGGATCCGCGTAGTAGTTGCCCTCACCGTGCGAAATGGGCACTTGAATCACCTGGTCTTTCTCATAGGTGGAGGAGAACATGGTGTGGGTGTTTTCCACCCGAAGGTGCGTCCATTCGCAGTGAAAGCGCAGATCACGGTTGCGCATGAGGACGCCGGGCAGCAAGCCTGCTTCACAGAGCACCTGAAAGCCGTTGCATATCCCAATGACCAGCCCGCCGCGCTCTGCGTGCTCTCTTACCGAGCTCATCACCGGCGAGAAACGGGCGATGGCGCCCGTGCGCAGATAGTCTCCGTAGGAGAAGCCGCCGGGCAGGATTATGCAGTCCACACCCGACAGGTCGGTGTCCTTGTGCCAGATATATGCAGCGTCCTGGCGCAGCACGTCGGTGACTGCGTGATAGCAATCGGTATCGCTCCAGGTTCCAGGGAAGACTACTATTCCAAAACGCAACGGAAATCTCCTGATGGTGACGGGATTGTGGGATTATATGTTATTTCGAGCGGAGTGGGGAGTCTACAAAACAATGAAGCCAGGCTCTCACATTGGTCAAGTCTCGCGACTCAACTCGTCTACCAGACGTCCTAGCTCTGCTCTTTCAGCCCTGTTCAACCGTGAATTCGACAAAAAAGCGCTCCAGCCGACGAATCGTCTGCCCAGCAGTTCCCCGCTGTAGACGTGAATGCTGAGATTATCTATCTTCCTCTTGTCAAATCGCACCTTGAACGTATTTTCTAACTGCTCTACTACGGTCTTTCCATTGCCCAGGAGCAATTGGATGTTGTCGTTTTCTTGCAGCATCTTCTCAAGGAACGGTGCGCCGTTGTTGATTAGCTTGCTCTTGGTATCCTTTGGCAACTCGCTCCATAAAGGATCTGTGGGCCATTGAACCAGGTCCAGAGAGCAGGCCAAGTCAGGTTGGTCATCGCCATATTTTCCGCCGTAGGTGACTCCACATGCGTTGAGGATTGGCTTCAACATGGTGAAGTATCTATAAGTATTGCGTTCGAAATATCGCGTCTTTTCCTCCCACACCCGGTTTAGGAGTTGTTCTTCTACGCCGTCTCTGTCCAAGGTTTTCCATTCTTTGGGCAAGAAGTCTTTACGCTTCCACGAGCCATGCGGATTGATGCCGACGGTGGCAGCGCGGGCGGAGGTGAAGTGGCCTTCCGCTAAAGCGGGAATAGAACCTTCAGGTACACAGCAGCCATCGGGCGGCTTTGCGTTCAGCACGTGTGCCCGTACGTAGTTAGGGATCAATTACAACTTATCTCTATAACTGCGGCCGCTTCTCGTGCCAGGGCGTGGCCTGTTCGTAGGCGTAAGCCGCCTGGAGCACAGTCCCTTCCTGGAACGGCTTGCCTACTATCTGCAGGCCCACCGGCAGTCCCTTGTCGTCGAAGCCGCAGGGCACGCTTATCGCGGGGAAGCCCGTGATATTGAAGGGGCGGTTATGCCAGAGCATCAGGTTCTGCGTTGCTTCCTCCACCCCATCTATGGTTACGCGGCTTTCTTCAACCTTGGGCGCGGTGAGCTGCTCGGTGGGAGTTATCAGTAAGTCCAGGTCAGACATCGCATCCAGATAGCCCTGTGTAAACACGGCCCTGGCCTGGTGCGACTTGATGTAGTCCACCGCAGGCACGAACATCCCCGACTTTATCCGGGTCAGCACCTGCGGGACGTAATCGCCGGGTCGCTCCTCTAACCACTTGCGGTGAAACGCCGCCACCTCCGGGCCCAGGATACCCAGCGAGATGGCTACGGCGTCGTCCATGCTGGGCACGTCTACCTCGCGCACCTCCACGCCCATCCCCTCCAGGGTCTCGATGGCCTTCTCCACGGCATCGCTTACCCCCGGCTGCAGGCGTACGAAGAACTCCTTGCGAGGCAGTCCGGCCTTCAGCCCTTTCAGGGGTCTCTTCATCTCCGAAACGTAGTCGGGCACAGGCATCTCCCTGGAGCCGAGGTCTTTAGGGTCGTATCCCGCCATGGCCTGCAGCAGTATGGCGCAGTCCTCCACGCTTCGCGCCATGGGCCCGGCATGGTCCAGCGACCACGACAGGGGCACCACACCGTGTTTGCTCACACGCCCGTAGGTCGGCTTTAACCCCACCACTCCGCATATCGATGCCGGGATGCGTATTGAGCCGCCCGTATCGGAGCCGGTGGCCGCGGGCAGCATGCCGGCCATCAGCGCCACACCGGAGCCGCTGCTGGAGCCTCCGGGTATGCGCTCCATATCCCACGGGTTGGGCGGCGTGCCGTAGTCCGGGTTGATCCCTATTGCGCCGTATGCAAAGGGGTGCATGTTCAGCTTGCCCAGGATGATGCCGCCCGCATCTTTCAGCTTTGTCACCGAGGTGGCGTCCTCGTCAGGCACGAAGTCGCCCAGGATGGGCGATCCCGCCGTGGTGACCACTCCCTTGGTGTAGTAGAGGTCCTTCAACCCAATGGGTATGCCGTGCAGCGGGCCGCTGTAGTCGCCTGAGGCCAACGCCTTCTCCGACTGCTCCGCCTCCTTTATCGCGGAATCCTCCATCAGCGTGATGAAGGAGTGAAACGCGCTGTCCAGGGCGTGGATGCGTTCCAGGCATGCCTGCAAAAGCTCCACGGGCGACACCTTCTTGTCGCGCAGCAGGGGGGCCAGTTCGGTAACGGTCAGGTAGTGCAGTTCTTGATTGGACATAGTGGGCTGATTCTATTGGCGCAAAATGGGAAGGTCAACAGGGGTGGAGGGGCATGTAAGTGAGTAGAACAGGCAGCAATGACCAAAATCAAACCTGTTCCCTTGCAAGAAAAGCTCAAATAACTATAATGTACACGTGCAATCTGTGTAGCTTATTTATGTGGAGGAGAGATGAACCGTTATAGTGTATTGCTCATCGCAATGGCAATGGCCTTGTCGTTGCTGGTGCTGGCAGCTTGCGAATCCGAGCCTGCCGAAGAGGAAACCATGGCCAGCCGCTTGGACACGGTGCAGGAGCGAGGCAAGGTGATATGCGCCAGCCGTAACGACGTTCCCGGCTACGGGTCACTGGACGCCGCCGGCAACAACGTAGGCTTCGACATCGACCTGTGCCGAGCCCTTGCCGCCGCCGTGCTGGGCGACCCCAATGCCATTGAGATCCGCCTGATCACGGCTGCTGAACGCGGTCCTACCGTCCAGTCCGGCGAGGTTGACATGCTGGTCCGAACGGTCACTTGGACCACTTCCCGCGACGCCCAGTGGGGCAACTACGCCCAGACAATGTTCTACGACGGGCAGGGATTCATGGTGAGAAAGGAACTGGGGATCTCCAGCGCCCTAGAACTCAAGGACGCGACCGTGTGCGTGACTCAAGGCACCACTACGGAGTTGAACCTTGAGGACTTCTCCAGGCAGAACAACCTGAACATCTCGCCTCTGACCTTTGAGGATACCGACGCGGTTGTTGCCGCCTACGAGGGTGGACAGTGCGACGCCTTCACCAATGACAATTCGCAGCTCGCTGCCCTGGGCACCGCGCTCCAGAACCGTGACGACCACGTGATCCTTCCGGAGACCATCTCCGAGGAGCCCTTGGGCCCCGTGGTTCCCCATGGCGACGACCAGTGGTTCGACATAGTCAAGACGGTTATGGGCATACTCATCTACGCTGAGGCTTACGGCGTAACCTCAGCCGATGTACCCGGCGCCGCGACCGGCGACACAAAAGTCGATAGACTCTTTGGGCTTGAAGGCTCATTCGGACAGGAGACCTTGGGCATCAGCAATACTGCGGCCCAGACCGTGATCCGCAGCGTCGGCAACTACGGGGAGATATACGCCCGCAACCTGGGGCCCAATGGCATTAACCTGCCCAGGGAAGGCGGTCGGAACGCTCTTTGGTCCGACGCCCCTTGCACCGATTGTCCCAAGGGAGGGCAGATTTACGCCGCTCCACTGAGGTAAAACTCAATGCCATCATGGCAGGCCGTACTGCGAGGACTGACCTACGAGGGCATACCCCTCTGGCGACACACCAGGATTATCCAGTGGGTGTTGCAGGTGGTGTCTGGCATCTTGGTGGTTGTCCTTGTAGTCTGGTTCTTTGCGAACATTAGCGGAGCCATACGGGATAGAGATATCCCGTATGGCTTCAGCTTTCTCTCCAGAGCGTACCAGACTTCCATAGGGCAGCACTTCCTGCCTTATGAGTCGTCAGACTCCTTCCTCTACGCCTTTGTCGTAGCGACGACGAACACCATAGTAGTCTCCATAGTAGGCGTAATACTGGCGACGGCGCTGGGGATTTTCATAGGCGTATCCCGGATGTCCAGCAACTGGCTGGTGTCCAAGGCTGCCCTGGTCTATATCGAGTTCTTCCGCAACGTGCCTCTGCTGGTCCAGCTGTTCTTCTGGTTCTACATAGTGCTGGCGCTTCCGCGCATTGAAGACGAATACGTGATAGCGGACGTGCTGCACATAAGCAACAGGGGCGTGTCCATGCCGTGGCCGGATCCCGTCAGTGCGGGGGCCGCGTGGATGTTTCCGGTTGTGCTAGTGGCTGCGGCGCTCGCCGGTGTGGCCGTGCATCGCGCCATGGAACGGCGAGAGACCCTTACGGGGGCGGCGTCCTATCCCATGGTGTTGGGAGTGGGTACAGCCATACTCGTGGTGGCAATCGGCTGGGTTGCCCTTACCATAGCGTTTGGCGGCGTTCCTTTCACCATATCCGTTCCGGAGCCGGAGGGGGACTACAGCCGTCACGTGGGAGGGTTCACTGCCTCGGCCGGTTTGCTGGCGCTGCTAGTGGGGCTTGTCATGTACACGTCGTCCTTTATTGCCGAAATCGTCCGGGCCGGCATCCAATCGGTCGGCCGTGGGCAGAGAGAAGCTGCCCGGTCCCTGGGACTCCCCTACCTGAAGGCTCTGCGCCACGTGACCTTTCCGCAGGCCCTGAGGGTTATAGTCCCTCCGATGATAAGCCAGTACCTGAACCTCACCAAGAACAGCAGCCTTGCCGGGGCCATTGGCTTCTCAGACCTGACCAACGTAGCCAAGACCATGACCCAGACAGCGCCTGCCGTGTCCATTTTCCTTCTCATAATGCTGGCATACCTGGCGATGAGCCTGACCTATTCGCTCATCGGAAACCTCTACAACCGCCGTATACGGTTCTCTTGAATTTAACCTGATGTCAACCAATTTCGACACACTGCCTGCCCCGGAGCTTAAGCCACCCGTCTCGGAACGGGGGGTAATCGGCTGGATTTACACCAACCTGTTCAGCAATAGGTTCAATACCACCCTAACCGTGGTGTTCGGTGTCATTTTGGGTGCGGTCGCCTGGTTCGGGCTTAAGTGGCTGATCCTGGACGCGGACTGGACCGTGATAGGCACACTGGGCGGACAGATGGTGATAGGGCAGTACAACATCGAAGCCGCGTGCCCTGGGAAGAACTGCTTCTGGAGGCCACAGGCCTCGTTGCTGCTGGTGACGATGCTCCTGGGAATGGGCTGGGGGATAATCGGCGGAGGACTGGCTAAGCGCATGGCAATTGGGGTAGTGGCCGTGCTGGCCGCTTTCTCCTTTCTGCCCTACAGCCTGGAACGGATGGGCTTGGACGTGCGGCTGTTGCTGCTGGCCAACATTCCCGCTCTGGCGGCTGGCTGGGCCCTGGCACGCTACACGCCTTTGGGCACCGCCCGCTGGCTGGCCGTGCTCGCGGTGGGGACATTCCTCATAACGCTGGTCCTGCTGAGGGGGGTGGAGGGGGTGCCCGGCCTCCAACCGGTGTCCGTAATCTACTGGGGCGGCCTGATGCTGAACCTGCTGCTGGCTGTGGCAGGCATAACGCTCAGCTTCCCCATTGGGATTGCGCTGGCTTTGGGACGGCGCAGCAGGCTTCCCGTGGTGAAGCTGCTCTGTGTGGTGTTCATAGAGGTCTTCCGGGGCGTGCCCCTGATAACGCTCCTGTTCATGTCCCAAGTGCTGGTGCCTCTCGCATTCCCCGAAGATTTTCCCGTGAATTCGCTTTTGCGCGCCGCTATTGTCATCACCCTGTTTAGCGCTGCGTATATGGCCGAGAATATCCGTGGAGGCTTGCAGGCGCTTCACCACGGGCAGGCTGAGGCGGCGGCGTCCCTGGGATTGGCGAACTGGCAGACCACCCTGTTCATCACACTGCCCCAGGCCATCCGCAATGTCATACCGGCGATAGTGGGGCAGTTCATCTCCCTGTTCAAGGACACCAGCCTGGTGTACATCATCGGCATGCTGGACGTGGTTGAGATAAGCAGGGTGTTCATCCAGGGCAACGCTGAGTTCATACCAAGCGCGCAGGAGCTGTTCATTTTCCTGGCGCTGGTCTTCTGGATCTTCTGCTACAGCATGTCCTACGTGAGTAGGAGAATCGAGCAGCATCTAGGTGTAGGGAGTCGCTGAAGCCTGTTAGGAGACTGATAATGGACGCTGAGAGCAACAATCCGTCAGACGATATCATCATAGCCACGGACGTGCACAAGTGGTTCGGCTCCTTTCACGTGCTGAAGGGCGTGACCACCTCCGTGAAACAAGGGGAGAAAGTTGTCATCCTTGGGCCGTCCGGTTCGGGAAAGTCCACCTTCATTCGTACACTGAACCGGCTGGAGGTGCACCAGCGGGGAACAATCATAATCGATGGAGTTGAGCTAACGGACGACGTGCGCAACATAGACCTCATTCGCCGGGAGATTGGGATGGTTTTCCAGCAGTTCAACCTCTTTCCCCATCTCACCGTGATGCAGAACATAACCCTGGCGCCCACCAAGGTGAGGAAATGGCCCAAGGGCCAGGCGGAAGAGATAGCCATTGAACTTCTGACGAGGGTCGGAATCCCGGAGCAGGCGGACAAGTTCCCCAGCCAGCTCTCCGGCGGCCAGCAACAGCGGGTCGCAATTGCCCGCGCCCTCGCCATGCAGCCCAAGATCATGCTGTTCGACGAGCCCACCTCTGCCCTGGACCCGGAGATGATCAAGGAGGTGCTGGACGTTATGCGAGAGCTGGCCACCTCCGGCATGACCATGCTGATAATCAGCCACGAAATAGGCTTCGCACGAGAGGTTGCCGATCGCGTCATCTTCATGGACGAAGGGGAAATAGTGGAGATGGGCACCTCCGAGCAGCTGTTCACCAACCCGCAGGAGCCGCGCACCCAGCTTTTCCTGGACCAGATACTCACCCACTGACCCTTGGTCGGGGTAGCAGTTTAAGTCTCAGTTTCTGCAAAGTAGGTTGACTGCTTGGCGGTAGTCTAGTACCTTGCAGATACGGAGAACTCTAAACCGTAAAGTTAAAGGAGAATATTTCTATGACCACTACTGAAGAGCGCCTACGTAAACTTGTGGATGAGAACCTTGAGGTGGATGGACGACCCATTGGCCGCGAGTTGGATCTCTCCAAGAGCCTGGGGGACGCGGGCGTAAGTTCTACGGACTTCGTCGCCTTCATGAAGGTGGTGGTGCAGGAGTTTGGCGTTGACATATCTGCCGGCGACTGCCAGAACTTCCAGAGCCTCGCGGAACTGATTGCTTTCCTGGACAAGCCGGCAGCGTAGCCGCGAATAAGCCGGAACCATCCGACCATTGCAGAATTGAAGTTCAGAATCCTACTGCCCGTCACCGGGCAGTAGGATTCTTTGCTTGGCACATACCCCACTGTTCTGGCTATAATGCCTTCCATGCGCATTCCTGTTGCAGACCAGTGGTGGAGCCCATTTCGCAAAGTCGGCGCTGTGGAAATACTCTACGTTGAGCTCGCGCCCCACTCGAAGAACGAGGCAGTAGCATTGACGTTGCTCAGCCACGCGGAGCACCGGCGTGCCGACAGATTTCTCTACCCTGGGCCACGGCGGCGCTACATCCTTCTTCGCGCCGCGTTGCGATACCTCCTTTGCGACCGGCTTGGCTGCGGCAACGATGCCCTCTCCTTCCCGACCGCGAAGCATGGGAAACCGTATGCCGTTGTGCATGGCGTTCCGGCTTCTATCCAGTTCAACGTCAGCGATAGTGGTAGCCATGGGCTCATTGCTATCGCTCCGGTGGGGTCGGTAGGGATCGACGTTGAGGAGCGGTCCGTCAATCGCGACCTGGACGGCCTGGCCGAGATGGTCTTCGACGCAGATGAACAGGCGTCCATGCTCACAGTGTCGGGAGAGCAGAAGGTAGAGCGTTTCTACCGGCTCTGGACCGCCAAGGAGGCGCTGGTCAAGGCACTGGGCACTGGTCTCTACCTGGACGTATCGACCTTTCAAGCGCCTATGGCCCTGCTGCGCGGCAGTACGGGAGCTGAGTTTCGATTCCAGCATCTACCGGAAGTCGCATGGTGGGTGGAGGACCTGGGCACCAGTGACTTTGCCGCGGCAATCGCCCATGAGATGACCGCAGGCGCTGACGCCATAGTCCCAGGGAGCGAGCACGTGAGACCTATGGTGGAGCCGGTCGCTGCGGGCGGTTCGGGCAGCCAGTCAAAGAAAGCTATGGGAAGACAGCAGAGTTATGACTAACGCTGATATAACGTGGCAAGTTCCTGAACCCCTCGCAACCCACCAGGTAGCGGTGGATGCCGACACCGTCATCACCCTGCGGCGGCACGGCAATCCCAACGGGCCGCGGTTGGTGATGAGCCACGGCAACGGCCTGGCCATGGACCTCTACTACCCGTTCTGGTCATTGCTGATGAACGAGTACGATATCTTCATGTACGACTTGAGGAACCACGGGTGGAACGCGCTCAGCCCGATAGAACGGCACAACGTCCCTACGCTGGTCGACGACCACGACCATGTTATCAAGGCCATCGACGAGCAGTTTGGGAAGAAGCCCAAGGTGGGCGTGTACCACTCCGTTTCAGCGCTGATTTCCCTTCTGTCGCCCACGCGGGGGGCCGCTTACTCGGGGCTTATCATGTTCGACCCGCCGATTCGCCGTCCGAACCTTTCAGATGAGGAGTTTGACAAGGCGTCCATGCGAACCGCTGGGCTGGCGCGGCGGCGCACGGCCAAGTTCCGGTCGCTGGAAGAGTTCTCCCAGGTTCTGCCCTATATTCCCGCTTTCCAGCACATGGTGCCCGGGGCGCATGATCTGATGGCGGAGGCCACACTCCGGCAGAGCAGTACCGGCGAGGGGTTCGAGCTCAGGTGTCCTCCACAGTATGAGGCCCGGATCATCGACTATGCCCGGGTCTTCAGCCTGGCCGTGGACTTTGAGATGATGTTGTGCCCGCTGAAGGTCATTGGGGCGGATCCCACGCTGCCATACTCCTACCTACCCACGCTTGACCTGAGCGACGTGGCCATTGTGGACTACGATTTTCTTCCGGATGCGACTCACTTCCTACCCATAGAGAAACCGGCGGAGTGTGCCGCAACCATGCGGGCGTTTCTATCGAAAATTCCGGAGCTTTAGGCTACGGTCATCAGCAGTGGGGACGGGGTGGTTCTCCGCTAGGGTCGGTTTGATGCTTGTTTCGCTTTAGCCTGCCCTGACCGGGGTCCACACAATCCCATCAACGTGTTCGAAATGTTGATCCGACGAGACTAGATCGGCACCCGTTTCCATGGCGTGGGCCGCAATCCAAACGTCGTTTGTCGGAATTGGCCGCCCCTTCGCCCTCAGCGCTGTCATTACCCGTGAGTACCGGTCTGCGGTTACTGGGCCCACGGGAACAAAGGATGCGTAGGGACGCCCCAGGAAGGATCGGAGTTCCGCAAGGTTCTGTTCGAAGTATGCTCCCCGCCGGAAGCCAAATAGCAGTTCACCTACTACAACAGCCGAGAACAGCACCTCCTCGGCAGCATGGATCAACTCTCTAACCTCGTGGCTGCCCCGCATGAATGAGGAGTAGGCGCTGGAGTCTAGCAGGATCCTCATGTCCACGCTGCCTCGTCTACGGTCTCAAAGACCTCAAGAGCAGCGTCGAAGCTCTCCGTTTCATCTCGACTCCATATACCGAAAAGGTCGTCTAACGAAGCGCCTATCGTGTTTGGATTCCCTTTGTCGCCACTGGCTAGGCCTGCGCCGTTCCTGAGCAACCTTAAAGCAGCCTGATTCAGCGAGATTCCCTCGCGCTTTGCTAGGCGATGCAAAGCGGTGCTCAGTTCGTCGTCGAATCCCCTGACTGTAAGTTGGTTCATGTCCTGTTACTCCTGTGAGTCGCAAATAGAGGCGTTGAGAGTCATTATATGGGTCACCCATGCACGGGTCAATTCTTAGGTGGTGACACCGCTACAAGAACGCCGATTGACGGAAAGGGGTTCACAAGCGGCTAGTTGCCGTTGGGCTGTCCTTCCACCTCTATGCGAAGGCGCTTGTTGATGCGCCCCTTGCTCTCATGGCCGACGACACGAATGCGGCCAACCTCGTTTGTGTGGGCGACGTGGGTGCCGCCGTCGGCCTGGAGGTCAAGGCCGTTGACGTCTACGATTCGCACCTCTTGAATGGCGGGCGGAAGCAGGTTGATCTTGGTGCGAATGAGGTCGGGGATGCGCATGGCTTCGTCACGGGGCAAGTTCTGCGTGGTAACCGGACGTGAGGCGGCTACCTCCGCGTTGATTTTCTCCTCGACTTCGCGTGCGAAATCCACAGACATGTTCTCCAGCTCGAAGTCCATGCGCGCCTTGAGCGGTTGCATATCGCCGCCGGTGACCTGCGCTCCGTAGTCGCGCCAGACCACGCCGCAGAGGATGTGAAGAGCGGTGTGGGTGCGCATTAGCTTGTAACGCCTGTCCCAGTCGATCACTCCGGTGACCCGCGTGCCCGCCGGAGGAGGGTCGCCCTCGATTTCATGGACGGCCTTGCCGTCCTTCCGGCTAATCCGAGTCACCCGGTATTCGCCGTCCCCGGCGTGGAGGACGCCGGAATCGCTGGGTTGTCCGCCGCCGCCCGGGTAGAAGGCGCTCCTATCCAAAACGACGCCGGTATCCAGCGTCTCTACGACTTCGGCCTGGAACTCTCTGATGTAGCTGTCGTGGTGGTAAAGGGGCTCCGTCATGTTCCTTCCGGAGAGGTGTTCAGCAGGTCTTTGATGGACTCTTCCACCTGTTGCAGGCCGCTGAAGTCGTCGTCGGCAATCTTGTAGCAGCGGTCAAGGTAGAGCTGGGCCAGCCTGGAGCCGTGGGGTCCGGGCTGGCTTACCGCATCGACTATCTGGGATGCGTGGTACTTTTGCGGCAGATACTTGGCAAGTACGGCTATCTCTCCCTTGGACTCTTCCATGAGGCGACCATCGTTGCCTTCCATGGCGAATTGCAGCTTGCCAACCAGCTTGGCAAGCTCCGCCAGCCGGTCGCGTTCGCTCATCAGGGAGATCATGACCTCCCCAACGTCCAGGTCGGAGGCGGACTCAGAGGGAAGGGCGTGTAAGGCGTCCAGTCCCGGCGCGGCCTGAACGGCGCTGTTATAGAAGCGGGTGTACTCCTGAACGGCGTCGTTGACCTGCTGGGCGGCTTCCAGAAGATCGTCCTCACGCACAAAGCCGGCGTAGATGAGGTCGTCGCCCCGCAGCTCGGCGAGTTTTTCCAGGAACTCCAGGTTCGCCACCTCTTCGGGAATGGGAGGAATGGCGAAGGAGGAGAACTCCTCCATGCCTGAAGACTTGACCTGGGCGGCGAGGAAAGGCGGCACGTACTTGGTCAGGTCCATCCTGAGCGGTAGGACGGCCAAGTAGGTGGCCAGCACCTTTTCTCCGGCCAGGTAATACAAGATGGCGTGGCCCTTGGGTTGGTCCCGGCTTCCTTTTTCGAACGTTATATCCATTGCCCTATGGTAAATCGACTAATCGATCCTGAAGGATAGCTGCGCGTTGCCTGGATACTTCTAGCTGCTGCCGTCCGTGCCGTTGCCACCGTTGCCCCTGACAAAGTTCTGCAGCATGCTGGTGAACTCCATGGGGAAGATGAACTTGGTGGCTTGACCCTCTCCCAACTCCTTCAGCGTTTCAAAGTACTGCAGGCTCATGGTGCGGTTGTCCGCGCCTTGGGCTACGGTGTTTATCTGGTCCAGGGCATTGGAGAAGCCCTCCGCGTTGAGGATGGCGGCCTGCCGGGTTCCTTCGGCGCGGAGAATGGCGGCTTCACGCTCGCCCTGAGCGGAGAGAATAGCGGCCTGCTTTTCTCCCTCGGCGCGGTTGATCTGGGCCTGTCGCTGGCCTTCCGACTCGGTGATGTCGGCGGTCTTGATGGCGGCCGCGGACTTCTCGCGCTCCATGGCGCTTTTCACGCCGGGAGGCGGGTCAATCTCGTTAATGGCCACTCCCTGCACCTTAACTCCCCAGCGTCCCGTGTTCTCATCGAGTGCCATCTGGAGCTGGCTCTGGATGCGCTCGCGTTCCGACAGAGCCTCGGCCAGGCTGACGTTGCCCATGATGGCGCGCAGTTCGCCCATGGCAAGGTTGCGCACCGCAAGCTGGTGGTCGGCCACCTCCAGGACGGCTCTGTCGGCCATCTCAGGCAGGACGCGGTAGTAGAGGACAAAGTCCATGTCCACCACCACGTTGTCCTTGGTAATGTACTGCTGGGTGGGTACGCGTTCAGGCACTTCACGTGTGTCCACTACCTTTCCCGTCTCCAGGATCGGTACGAGGAAGTGAAAGCCAGGGCCCTTGACGTCGCCTACGTAGCGGCCAAGGCGGAACTTCACCATTCGTTCATACTGTTTGACTATTACTATACCGGTTGCCATGTTCTCCTCCTAGCACAATCCCCTGTTAGATAACGTTACCATCTGGAGGGGAGTTTGGCTACGGGGGACGGGAGAAGCGGGCAGCCGGACAGATGGGCAATAGGTGTTGGGACAGGCCGTCGGCACGGTTTACGAACAACGCACTAGCCGGACTCATCCGCCTCAATAGGGGCTACGGTCAACATAATGCCGTCCACGGAAACAATGCGCACCTGCTGTCCCTCGGAGAGGGAACCGCGTCCCTGCAGTACCGCCGTCCACGTCTCCCCGCGGGCGCGAACGGTGCCCCTGGGATTGAGGTCGCTGGTAGTCTCCACCACCTGTCCAATCAGGTCTACAACCTCCGGATCGGGCGGGCCATGGCGGGATTGATAGGCGAACCTGACTACAAGGCCCCCTCCGAATCCCAGTACGAGGACGGTGGGGATGAGCACCCAGAGGCTGACGGAGATTGAGGGCGGCGCGGTTGGGGATGGCACCCCGGTGTGGAAGAAGAGCAACAGTCCCCCGAGCAGCAGGCTGACGATTGCGCCGACTCCGAGGACGCCAAAGCCCGATACGTAGTACTCCAGCAGCGCGAGCCCGAAGGCCAGCAGGATGAGGATGGCTCCGGCCCAGTTCACCGGCAGGTTCCCCAGTGTAACCCAGGCCAGGATAAGCAGTATGATTCCGGCCACTCCGGGCAGTATGAGGCCGGGGTTCAACAGCTCTACGAATAGGCCAAGGCCTCCCAGGGAGAGGAGCAGGAACGATATGTTGGGATCGGCTAGGAAGCGGAGAAGACGCTCCACCATGCTCAGTTCCATGGTCCGCACGGTGAGGCCCTGCGTGTCCAGGATAACCTTCGGGCCACCGGGAGGCCGCAGCGAGGTCTCCAGACCGTGCACCTGCTGAAGCAGGTCGTCCACGTCGCTGGCGATGAAGTCGATCATGTTTTCGTCGCGGGCCTCTTCCGAGGTGAAGGAGAGCGCCTCCAACACGGTGGCCTCCAACTGCTCCGCGTTTCTTCCCCTTGCCTCGGCTATGCCGCGCATCTCGGCTGCGGCGTCCTGAAACGCTTTGGACTTGAGGGTATCGGGCAGGTCTTCACCACTGCCCGATACGGGGCTGGCGGCCCCGATGTTGGTGCTTGGCGCCATCACGGCGAAATTGGCCGATGCCGTGATGAACGTCCCCGCGGACGCCGCCCTGGCGCCGCGGGGCGCTACGTAAACGGCGGAGGGAACGTCGGCTTCCAGGAGATGCTGGGTTATCTTGCGGGTCGAATCTAGCAGGCCGCCCGGCGTGTCCAGGCTTATGATGACCATCTCGGCGCGGTCCCGTTCAGCACGCTCTACGCCCCTGGCGATGAATCCCTCCGAGATGGGGTTGATGATGCCTTCGACTTCCAACAGCAGGACGTGCCGCTGCTGGGCCTGTACGGAGCCGGTCAGCCCCGCCGCTATGCAGAGCAGCGACAACAGGGCAACGAAGGTGCGCCAGGTAAAGAACGGCCTTGGTATTAGAGCCTTCATCTTTCAAGGATAACATTACTTCATTGACATGAGTAATACGCGGGGACATAATCTCCCTCGTCAGCATGGAGCATAGGAGGAGGCATCATGGAGCGCATAGGGAAGATGGAAACGCTGGACTTGAACTGCACCATAGTTGGCGCTACCGGTTCGGCTACTAGGGGAGGGACGCCGTTCATCGCCAGCACCAGTGACGACCCGTATACCACGCGGACGCGGGTGGTGGCGGTAGAGCCGGGGGACGGGTACAGGTTTGTGGCCACGCAAATCGTCACCCTGCCGGGTTATGAGCCCGTGGAGTTCCACCACATGCACACGCGCGGGGTGAACGAGAAGGGGTTTGCCTACGTGTGGTCCGGCGCGCCGCCCAACACACAGTACGAACCCGATTACAGCGAGGCGTACGGCATTCCGTTCGAGCAGTTTGGCAGGATGCTGCTGAGCAGGTCGGGCTCCGTAGCAGAGGGCATCGAGCTCTTGGAATCCGTCCCCAGGGCGTTTCACGGGAACTTCCTCTTCGCGGACGCCGGGGGGGAGGTCGCGCTGATAGAGGTGAGCACACAGTCGATGCACGTGGAGACACGTACCAGGGACGGCTGGCTGGCGCGAAGCAACCACTGGGTGTCGGAGGAGATGGCTTACAAGGGACGTTCGTCCGGCGTACAAAGCTCCAGCGAGGTGAGATTGAAGAGGGCCACGGAGCTGATGGGCAACGGAGAAGGCCGCATAGACGTTACCTACCTGTCCGACCTCTACCGCGACCACGAAACCCTGGCCGAGACCGGCTGGTCTATATGCGCGCACGGGCACACCAAATCGCCGGACGGAGAACGTCATGGCACGGTAAGCTCCGAGATATTGGAGCCAGCCAGCAGGACGCTGAGCTACTGCTACGGCTGGCCCTGCGGCGGGCCGGTCGATTACTCCGGTGAGCAGGACTACCAGGAATACTCCTGGGGCCAGTATCTGCCGTTCAGCTTGGACCAGCTTGAGCCCGGCGAATACGTTACTCCTGAAGGGAGGCTTACGCCCCTGGCCGTGCGGTACCTGGCTAAGAACGGGAAGAACGGCCACTCAGAATAGAGTCTAGCCTAGAATACGGATAATCACCTTGAAGCGCCTCATGGCGCAGACGTGGGCCAGCTCTTCGAAGGCGGTTATCTCCGCTGCGGTCCATTCGCCGCTGTTGGCTATGCGGTCTCCCACCACGGGAAACGGCGAATCGCTTTCTACTATACGGTGCCCCGCGGGGGAACCGTCTTCGGTATAGAGGTACCAGGCTGCGGCTGTGGTCATGGGTGATGCTCCGGCCCAGAGCTACTTCTCCACCTGCTCCGTCTGGCTGTCGGAGCGGGTGATGGCAATATGGGCGAACTCGGAATCGTCGGTGGCGCCGTGCCAGTGCTTCTCTCCGGCTGAGATGAGTACGACGTCTCCGGTTGCGACCTCCCGCTGCTCCGTCTCGGTAGCGACAATGCCTTTGCCGTCCGTAACGATTAGTATCTGCTCGCTGGTGTGGGTGTGCAGCTTGTTTCGCACCCCCTTCCCGAAACCGATGATATTGGCGTTGTAGTCCTTGCTTCCCGGCGTTACGGGCTGGCGGGTAACGTCTGGATGGGTGAACAGTTCGCTTAAGTACTGCTCTTTGTCAACTTGAGACGGTCTGACGATCTGCACAGGGTGGCCTCCTGATGGAAGATGCTTGGCATTATCCGCTATGGGCTGGGAACGGGCAAGGAGAGCAGTCTGAGCTAATTGAAGGTGCGGAAGACAAGCGCCTTGCGTACGCGGTTCCATGCCGAGCGGAGTCGCAGTCCTTCCATAAAGGAAATGGGCGAGTTGCCATATATCGACCTGCTGTAGGTGTTGCAGATGTAGCCGATGTCTTCGCTGGCTTCAGGGACGGCCCGGGACAACGCGCGTCCAAACTCCAACGGAGTATGGGTCAGTTCGGGTTGGGCAACGAGCAGACCGGACATGCGGCGCATTCTGAAGTAGGTGAGCTCCGGGCGCGGCAACCGCAGCATGAATCTGTGCCAGAGCAGCCACAGAGCAGCAATCCAGGCAACCATTGTAACGATCAAGAGCAGTCCGCCTGACCCGAAAGGCGACGCGGTAAAGGAAAGAGGCGGGGGCCGTCCACCTTCGCCGCCTTCCAGTCGACCGCCTGGAAGGTCTTCGTTGGGCCCTTCCCTAGTCGTTTGCGCTGGAGAGTCCTCAGGCACAAACTCTGGGGTCGTTGCCGGAGCCGCTTCGCCCAGTCCTGTCATGGCAAGGTAGTCCTGCGCCGTTTGGGGTATGGGGTCAAATATCGGAGAAGGCTCAAACGGTATCCAGCCCGGCCCGGGGAAATAGGTTTCAACCCAGCTGTGCTTGTCCTTTTCCCTCACGGTGAAAGTCCGAGTTTCTTGATCAACGACACCCGTGTTGAAACCGGACACCAGCCGCGCCGGTATACCGGCGGAACGGAGCATCACCGTCAT
Organism: uncultured Dehalococcoidia bacterium; assembly: GCA_964450505.1. Taxonomy (GTDB): domain Bacteria; phylum Chloroflexota; class Dehalococcoidia; order Lucifugimonadales; family QGNO01; genus DAOUJH01. The sequence continues at coordinate 48,544 of CAYVEN010000002.1, forward strand.
TGCGGAAGCAAAGTGGTCGCTATGGCCTGCTTTGCTCTCGAAGAGGAAGTGGTCGACACGGTCGTCGTCGAACCTGGGAGGAGCGGGATCGGTGGCATACTCCAAATCACGCAGGTAACGCTCAATAGCCAGGGCTTTGTCATATGGGGTAACCGCGCCCTGGGTGACATCTTGCGTCAGCCTGTGCACTCTGTCCGGCAGGGAATCGGGAAGATCCAGGTAGTGCTTGGTAACCCAATCCGGATAGTCCGTGTCTGCGCTGCGTATTTCAGCTTCCGTGAAAATTGGCACGCGCATGGTGCCAAAGTACACGTCGCCTTCGTCCAGGCGCTCCTCAGCGCGGACGGTGATGACGTCTCTCTCCACCGGAGAGTCGGCATGGGTCTCAACCTCCAGCCTGATGGGCATGGTGTCCAGTCCGGTCTGGGGTATGTAGAGATATCTTGGAGATGAATCCAGCTGCACCCTGAAGCTGAGGCCGCCTATGGCCTGCGCTTCCTCCGGCTCATCTTCCAATGCCAGGGCCTCGGGTGAAATGAAGAAGGTGAACGCCGTCTCGGAGATGGTGGCGTCGGTGGTCCAGCCCCCGGAGGTGTAGGTGGTATATGCCCTGGCTTTCCAGTAGGTTGGTGTGGGGATGTCTCCACGGAATACGGGTTCCTCGCTGATGGATGCATTGGGCTGAATAGCCAGTACGGGGCCGAACAGCTGAGGCGAGTCCTTCTTGCTTTCTATAGCGGAAAAAAGGCGCCCAAACTCTTGCTGGAACAGGGAGGCAGGTTCCCGGGAGACGTTCCATACGCCGGTCAGCGCCTCACTTCTGGCGCGGGTATCCGGAAGTACAAACACCAACCCCACAATCAGGGAGGAGAAGACCACTGCTATTCCAATCCATACCCTGCGCAGCGACGCCGGGTAGGAGATGCCCTGCTTGTTCAGATACTCCTGGCGCTGCAGGGACGTGAAGCGTGCCACCAAGAGCAAGGTGACCAGCAGGAACGGGAAGACAACTGAGAAGTGAGCTTCCGGAAGGTAGGTCAGGTTGATGAACAGGCCCACAGAGGCGGGCACAATTGCTATCCATATCTTGTTCAGCCTGAAAACGGCCCATGCCGACATATACCCAGCTGACCAGGCCACTGTGGATAGAATGACGGCAAATGGAACGGCATCGGTGCTTATGCCGTTGCCGAAGATTGCATTTATCCAGGCCCACAGGCGTGTATTCAGGTCGGAGACGCGCCCTGTGAAGCTCTCGCCTTCAATCAGGCCAGTCGCCTGAAGATATACCAGAAAGAGGCCAAGAAACGCGGCCGCCAGATATGCCTTCCATCCTGCCAGGGGTGAGCGGGCGATGATGAGGCCGGCTAAGGCCCCCAAGAAAGCTGCCAGGGAAAGGGAAGCCGTGGTCACCCACTCCGCGGATTCTATGGACCTGATTACTATAAGGGCTACTCCGGCGGTGAGAGCAAAGGTGATCCAGTCCTCCGTGCGCAGCCATCGAAGCACGTCGATTCTGGGTATGACCCTTGCCTGCATCATGATGCAGCCCTCCCGGCAAGGGAGGGACTTGCCGTTTCCGGCGCTGTCCGACGAAAGCTGAGAGCTTCGCTCAAATCATCCCCCTTGCGTACAACGTAGGTCAAAGCGCCACTCAAATACAGCAGATTTAAGGTACTGTCAATGGCGCCTTCCGCTCCGAAAGAGTGCGGGTCTACCAGGATTACCACTATCTGGGGGATTTCGCTCATCATGGCGCTAACAGCCTGAATCCAAGCCCCGCTGGTGGAAGAGGTGATAATCACCATGCTGGAAGACGTGGCGAACAGATTGCGCTCTTCCCTGAGCACTTCAGCCAGGGAGCGAGTCCCTTCGGCTTTGGCCACTGCCAGGACTCTCAGCAGGTCGTCGTGGGCTGAGGAGCTCCTTTGAGGCGAGACGACGTACTTCTTATCGCCGTAGGCCATAAACCCCACAGGTACGTCCATGTTCATCATCTTGTTGGCCACGGAAGCGGCGAGAGTAACGCCCGTTTCCTCTGTGTTGTCTATCTCATCGCCGAATTGCACGTCCTGGTGCAAGTCCAGAAGTATCCAGGCATGACTTCTGGTATCTCCGTCGAACTCTTTGACCATAAGCTTGGACTGGCGCATTGTGGAGACCCAGTGGATGCGTCTCATGGCATCGCCGTACTTGTAGTCCCGTATGGTGGATACGGATGGGGTGATGTCCTGAGTCAACCTACGGCTGATGCTGGGATGAAACCCCTGGCTGGCCGATAGCTGGAAGTAGGGCACGTCCACGGTGTGTGGATAAACGGTGATCTCATTGACGCCGGGGAAGCTCCGTTGGAAGCTGAATATGCCGAAGAGGTCGCCGGCGAATGCTTGGGCCGGGCCCAACTGGTAAACGCCGCGCTTTCTGAGAAGAGCTTCCGCCTTCCAGTCGGTTGCCCGGTAGGGGCCCATGTTCAGTACGGCGCCCGTCGGCTGTCCGGGCAACTGGGCCATATCCTGCACTTCCAGGAAGAGCTTGGGGAAAGGGCTGGCGTTCCTGATGAACAGTTCCGTTTCCACGTAGTCTCCAACCTGAGCCCGGCCAGACTTGCGTCGCGCGGAGATGGAGATGCCGGCTAGGTTCAGGCGCGTCAACAGGAAGCTGGCCAGCAGAGAGGCCAGCAACACGTAGAACATGAAATAGAAAACGGTAAAACCGGAACTTATGGCGGAGAACAGCGTCAGCCCAGTTATAGTCAGTACCGTATAGAAACGCTTGGTCAAGGGATGTCCTTCCTCTGGAACATGGTTGTATCCGTGTCTGCAGCCGTGTCGGCGGAGACGCGCTCTTCATGGCCGGTTTGGCCCGTTGAGCCGGTGAAGACTATCCTCGCCAGCGCTATCAGTATAGCCATACCACCGGGTACGGTTCCTGCGAAGAACGGCACCCAGAATGAATAGGGAAGCCAGATCTTGCTAAAGGTCCAGTACCTGGAAATCCCATCATAGAAATATATGGAGCCTATCTGCAAGAACAGGCCGGTTGCCACCAGTATCAGAATCCCCAATACCGCCAATCTCCGCGTGACCATGGCGGCGCCAACTATCAGCAGGCTGCTCAACCCAACGCACGCGCTGTATGCATACAGCGTTCTGCTAGGCAAGGTCACAAATGCGAAAGAGGACATGATATCGACTATCACCGAGCTATAGAACAGGAGCAAGCTCGCCGGTACCACGGCGGCCACTAGCAGAGCCGCGGAAAAGGTGCGCTTCCTACCCGATAGAGCCAGTTCCGCGACTACCGTGACCATCAGCGGGATGCCGAGGCTGTACACCCAGAACGGCGGGAACAGCGATTCAAGGTCTTGCTCGTAGACGGTGGTGTAGACGACCGGAATGAATCGCAGGAGCGGTAGGGCTAGCACGAGCAAGAGAAGCAGGCTGAACACGGAGAGGTCAAGGTAGCGGTTCGTGGCGCCCAGGCCCAGGGCAGCGGCTCCGATTACGATGCCCAATAGAAGAGTGGCGGTAGCGCCAATGACCTGGTGCTCCGGGTTGGGGTACTGGCCGGAAATGGTGAAAATGGCGACGGCAGAGGCGACCAACGATCCTCCCGCAATCAATGCCGCTGCGCGAACCAGTACGTTGGGGGCGTCTTTGTAGTGTTGAGATACCGCTATCTCAACAGAGCTAAACGGAGTGCGTGCTGCTATTTCCATCATGCTCATTGGGGTAGGAGGTATCCTACCAGGCACGGCGGGAGACGGTATGAGGTAGCCTCCCGGAAGTTTATCTCATAATAGCATTTTAAGACAGTCCAGGGATTAAGTCCCGCGGCGGCGCCTTGGGCGCTTTTTGGGGTCGGCCTCCTTGGCAATTCTGTTGGCATACCATCCGACCAGGGGCGCCACGGAAGCTCCGTGTACAGCCGCCGAGGCGAGGACTACGACTCCTACCGCGGCGAGCAGCGCCTCCGATTCAGGGAGACCAGCATGCACAACCAGGAGGGTTAGCAGAAGTGAGTTGAGCCCCCTGGGGCCAAACCAACTCACCAGAAAGTGGGCTTCCCACCTCATTCTGGGCCTTGCTAAGACCACGCCAAGTACGGATGGCCTGATGAGGAAGATTACGAGCACTGCCAGGAGTAAAGCGGGCCAAATATCCGATCCTGGCAGTATGCCGGATAGGACTGCGCCAAACAGAATGAAAGCCACCATCATGGCCATTTCCGCGGAGATCTCTCCGTAGTCCAAGAAATTGTTGCTTAGCGCCTGGTTCAGAAGCGAGACGGCAAGACCGGCAAAGAAAGCTGCCAGAAATCCGTCTCCACCCAGCGCCGTGGCGACGGAGTAAGAAGCCAGCACAAGGCCAACGCCAAAGAGGATCTGGTACTCTCTCTTGACGCCAAGGTGAGCATCGCTCTTGACCATCAACCAGGCGCCTATGCCTCCGATGATGGAGCCGATGGCAGGTCCCAGGATGAGCAGCCTGAAGAGAAAGCCGGTCCACTCCAAGGGCGAGCCGATCTCCGACTGGGCTACTGCTATCAGGATCAGTATGACCGGCAATACTACAAGGTCGTTGGCACCCGCCTCTATCTTCAATACCTGCCGTACGAGTCTAGGTATGCGTTCGTGTACGAGGATCTCACGGAGTATCACCGGGTCGGTTGATGCCAGTATAGCGCCGCCTATAAAAGCTACGGTCCAGGTAAAGCCTAGTATCAAGGCTAGGGGCAATGCTCCCAACGTGATTATCAGCGCTGTCCCTGGCCCCAGTATCAGGGCGGGTATTAGCCAACGTTTGCCGAGCTCCTTGATCTGTAATTGCAGCGCATCCAGGAAAAGCACTAAGGACAAGGTTAGAGTGGCGACTAATTCCAGTATTGGATCCTGAGGAGACATGGTGATGAAGGCAAATCCATTTTCCCCCAGGACAAGTCCAAAGGTGAGGAAAACCAAGGGGAAGCTCAATGGGGACCTTTGGATGAGCCCGGAGGAAAGGGCGGTAACAAATAGAACGATGGCTATGAGGTCAAATGCCAGAAGGAAATCAGTCAACAATCCCCCAGTCCGAAACAGGCCATGGGGCTGTTCCGCGAGTCGCAAGACAATCAGTCAAAGTTCCAGTACTCCGTCCGGGTCGTGGCCTTCTAGGGCCCTCATGTAGCTAGGGAGTATCCGTTCCGCGTAGACCCGTTCCAAGTCATCCATCAGATTCTTGGGGTCTGAGTGGTAGCAAATATAGGCGGAGGTCTCTTTGTCGAAAACCTTTATGATTTCGCGGATGTTGTCCGTAATTCCGCCCGTGCCGGTGAGTGCGCCCATGACTTTTCCTTCGTCGTAGGCGATGGCGAACTCGCCCAGTGTGCCAGAGCGGCCACCGGCAAAGATAACCACGTCGCAACTTCTGATGTTCTCTATCTCTCTGCCCATCAGTCCGCTGCCTGTGTAGATGATAGCATTGTAGGCGCGGGTGGGGGCGTTGTATTTGCCCACGTGCTCGAACATGTCGAGAGCGGGGGAGATTCCCACCACAAGCCCTCCCTCTGATTTTGCTCCCAGTACGGCGTCGTGGGGCAGCCCTGGCGCGGCGCCGGTGATCAGCACGTAGCCGCGGCGCGCGATCTCTTTTCCCAGCTCGTATACCGTGCGCCGTGTCTGAAGAGCCAGGTCACCGCCGGCGGAACCCATCACGCCAACGGTAAGGGGCGGGACTACGGAGAATTCATGCCTGTTGTCGTTCATAGTGTGCCTTTCGACTCATGTTTGCTTCCAATATTGAGGGCAGGATAGTCTAGGCGCTAGGCCTGCTCAAGCCGTCGATGAACTCGCGCAGCTTCTCCCAGTACGCAGACCCGCCGACCAGGTAAGTGTCGTTATGGTCTGCACCGGGGATGACGTAGAACTCCTTGGGCGTGTTGGCCGCTTCAAAGAGCGCCCTGCCCGCTTCCAAGGGGACGGTGTCATCCATGTCTCCATGCATTTGCAGCAAAGGCGCTTGTATATGGGGCACTTTGGCCGCTGAGTCGTACTTTGTGCGCAGCAGCCGCCAGAGCGGCAAGGGGTTGGCTTTCCGAGCCATGTAGGTCACTGAGGGGAAGCTTGATTCTAGAATTAGTCCGTAAGGCGACTCTTGCCTGGCTAGCTCTACGGCTAAAGCGCCTCCTAGAGAGCGCCCGTAATAGACGATTCTATTTGTAGAGATGTCCTCTCTCGATTTCAGGGAATCAAGGGCGGCCATGGCGTCGAGATAAGTCCCCTGTTCGCTGGGGGTTCCCTGGCTTTGCCCGTAACCGCGGTAGTCGAAGATGAATATGTTCACTGCCAGCTCATCGTGCATCACCTTCAGGTTGCTTAGACGGTGGCTAATGTTGCCCGCATTGCCATGAAACCAGAGGAATGTGACGTCTATTGATCCGGGCACGTACCAACCGTGCAGTTGGACGTCGTCGCTGGCGGTGAAAACCACGTCTTCATAGGCCAAGCCCAACTTGGATGGGTCTGAGTCCAGATCTTTTTCAGGGTGATAGATGAGACGCCGTTCTATGAAACCTGTCATGTATGCACCGCCTAGAGTGATGGAAACGACAACCAGCGCGAGGGATATTGGTATGAGGCGTCTGGCCATTTTAACTCTGCTTACGCGGGCCCTCGCAGTCCCCTCTCAGTTTGTCAAACCCGTTACACGGGTGATGCACTCGCTCGCCCTTTCAATACCCGCAGGAGATTGTTGGTCGTGGCTTTAGCCACGTCGTCCACAGGGAGACCCTTCAACTCGGCCAGCTTCTCTGCCACGTCTTTGATATCCTTGGGTTCCGTCCAGCGCAGCCTGTTTCGTTTGAAGTACTGCGGATAGGCATCGGTCTCCAGAACAATGCTGTCCATGGGTGTGTTCTTGACCGTCTCTTGAAGCTGGGGCAGGCGCAGTAGTGGCTTGCCGATGGATAAGGCAAGATCCATCTCCAGGCACACTTTGGCTATGTCCTCGTCCCACTGGAAATAGTGCATGGCGCCGCCTACCTCTTGCACTTTCTCCTCTTGCAGCACCTGCAACGTCCGGTAATGGTCGTCCAAGCGGCCGGGATACTCGCGTGAGTGGAAGATGACGGGCAGGTCGAGCTCTCTGGCGAGACGGACGTGCTGGCGCAGCACCTGAATCTGCATCTCCAGGTCGGGCATGCCTTCGCTGAAGTCCAGCCCCACTTCGCTTATGCAGACCACCTTGGGATTGGAAAGCGCCATAGAGCGGAACCTCTGGTAGGCAGCCTCGTTCATTGGCTCCGTAACGTCCATGGGATGGATGCCAATACCGGCGTAGACGCTGTCGTACCGGTTGGCTAGATCAATGCACTTGAGCGACGATTCCTCGGTGACACCGGCAGTTACGACAAGTCCAACGCCTGCGTCGCCGGCTCTCTGCAGGATGTCCGGCGCCTCTTCAGGCTGGTACTGGTCAAGATGAGTATGTGAATCGGCCAGGTGCTGAGGCATACAACCGATTGTAGCAGGTCTTGATTAGCGGTCTAAGCCTGCGCGAATCTCTTTGCCTGGGGAGGCCTGGCGAACCAGACCAGCAGCGCCGCCAGCAAGTAGAGGCCGATGAACGCTGTGTAGGCAGGCCGGTACGACCCTACGATATCGAACACTACGTTGATCAGGACAGGCCCTGCTCCCGCAATCAGCACCTGCAGCGGCAGAGAGGTGGAGCGTACGGTGCCCAGTGTGAGACGTCCGTAGTAGTTGGCCCATATCACTTCCTGGACTATCATCATGCCGGAGAACCCTGCTCCGTAGAACACCACGCCCAGCCAGAGCATGACGCCTCTATCCGCCATGGCAAGGAAGGCGCTGGCCAGCATCTGTATGAAGAATGGGCTGATTCTAACGTGTGGCGAGTGCACCCGTTCGCTGAGGATTCCCCAGCCGGGCGCCACGGCCAGGGTGGCGATCGAGCGCACCATGAGCAATGCCGCGATGTTGAACGAGCCCAAACCCAGGTCTTCTGCATAAGGAGCTATGCTGATGTTGACGCCCTGGAAAGCCAGCATAGCGGATGAGATGCCTATGATGAGCAGCCAGAACGCCGGGGTTCTTATCACCTCCCTGCGAGTCCACACCGCTTCTCCGGCGGATGTTGTACTCTGGAGGGACGGATCGTCGGCTTTGCTGTCAGGGGGAAGGTCTCCGTCGGGCAGGAGGCCGATATCCTCCGGCCTGCGCCTCATCAGAATGGCGGACGGGATCACGACGACTATCCAGGCCAGGGCTGCGAAGAAGAGCCAGGCGGATTGCCATCCCCAGA
>CAYVEN010000003.1:0-7008 GCA_964450505.1 uncultured Dehalococcoidia bacterium
CGGAGGAGTTTAGATGAACGCCAGGGATGAACTTGTCCTAGCTCAGCCAACCCAGGAGCTTTCACCATGGGCGCGCCGCCTGAGAGCGGTCATCATTTTCCTGCGCCGCAAGCCGCTGGGGACCACCGGCCTTGCCATAGTAGTGTTTGCGGCAGTTATTGCTGTGACCGCGCCGTACATTGCGCCGTACGATCCGTACGAAATCACCACCAGTAAAGTCTTGAATGCTCCGTCCTTTGAGAACTGGTTCGGGACCGACAGGCTGGGCAGAGACATTCTCAGCCGCACGATGTATGGCTCCGGGGTCTCCATCTACGTGGGAATAATCTCCATGATAGCCGCCAGTGTGGTGGGGAGCTTCATCGCGGTGACCAGCGCCTTCTACAGCGGCAAGTACGACCTCATTGTTCAAAGAGTGATCGATTCACTATCCGCCTTTCCCAGCCTGCTGCTTGCGCTGGCGCTCATGGCTGCCCTTGGCTCTTCCCTGAACAACGTGATCCTAGCGATAAGCATAGTCTTCCTGCCCAGGATAGCCCGTATTGTTCGTTCCGTGGCTCTCAGTGTGAAGGAGATGCCATACGTTGAGGCTTCCAGGGCCATAGGAGGGTCTGACCTCAGGATCATGCTCCGGCACATACTTCCCAATACGTTTGCCTCCCTGGTTGTAGTAGCGACCTCTCTGGTGGGCAGCGCAATCATCATTGAAGCTTCTCTGAGTTTCCTTGGCCTTAGCGGCGCGGGCAACACCATCACCTGGGGAGCCATGCTCAACCAGGAGCAACTCCTTGACTTCTCGGGCGCTCCCTGGATAGGGCTGTTCCCAGGGTTTGCACTCTCCTTTGTGGTCTTCGGGATTAACGTGTTCGGAGACGCGCTGCGCGACGTGCTGGACCCCAAGCTGCGCGGCAGGTAACCCACCAGACAGAGCACCAAGAGCCTGGGCAATAACCCAGGCTCTTTTCATTTGGTAGGTTTGGTTGTAAGGTCAATTCTGCCCTTCAAACCGCGATCAATTTCAGACCTCGGGAGGTTTCGTGTGACTGATACCAACTCCACCGTGCATCCAAGCTATCTTAACGCCCTTGAGTACCGGCTGGCAGGCCCGTTCCGCGGAGGCCGCTCCGTGGCCGTGGCCGGCGACTCCCAGAATCCCCTGGTCTTCTATAACGGCTCCACCGCCGGCGGCGTCTGGAAGACCACCGACGCCGGTATGTACTGGGAGAACGTCTCGGACGGCTTCTTCAACACCGCCGCAGTTGGCGCAATCGCCGTGTCCGACTCCGACCCCAACGTGGTCTACGCCGGCACCGGCGAGGGGGTCTTCCGCGCCGACGCCACTCACGGGGACGGCGTGTACAAGACCACCGACGGCGGCAAGACGTGGCAGAACGTGGGGCTACGCGAATCGCGGCACATAGCGCGCATCCGCATCCACCCCACGAACCCCGACATCGTCTACGTTGCCGCCATCGGCCACGAATGGGGCAGCAACCCGGAACGCGGCGTATACCGCACCAAGGACGGAGGCAAGACGTGGGAACACGTCCTGTTCAAGAGCGACAAAGCGGGCGCGGTAGACCTGTCCATGGACCCCAGCAACCCACGCATTCTCTACGCGTCCATCTTCCAGGTGCTGCGCCAGCCCTGGACCATGACCTCCGGCGGGCCGGACAGCGGCCTGTACAAATCCACGGACGGCGGCGACACCTGGGTGGAGATAACCGGAAACCCCGGTTTGCCGCAGGGAGTGAAGGGCAAGATCGGCGTGGCCATATCGCCGCCCAGGCCGGAACGGGTCTGGGTTTTGATGGAGGTGGAGAACTCGCGGGGCGGCCTGTTCCGTTCGGACGACGGCGGCGACACCTGGCAAATGGTGACGAACAAGCCGGAGCTATACAGGCGACCGTGGTACTACACCCACGTCTTCGCCGATACAGAGGACCCGGACACCTGCTACTGCCTTGACGTGCAGTTCTGGAAGTCCAACGACGGCGGCCGCAACTTCTTCGAGATGCGCCTGCCGCACGGCGACCACCATGACGTCTGGCTCGACCCGCGCAACAACCAGCGTTTGATCAGCGGCAGCGACGGAGGAGCATCGGTGAGCCTGGACGGGGGCGCTTCCTGGTCGACGCTGTACAACCAGCCCACGGCCAGCCTGTTCAAGATGGACGTGGACAACCAGTTCCCCTACAACCTGTACGCCACGCAGATGGACAACACCGCCATCAAAGTCCCCAGCCGCGGCGACGAAGGCGCGATTCCCTGGAAGGACTGCGACGTGGTGGGCAACTCCGAAAGCGGATACATTGCGGTGAAGCCGAACAATAACAACATCATCTTCTCCGGCGCCAACGGCTCGGCGCCGGGTGGAGGCGGCACGCAGCTCTGCTACCACATGGGCACCAGGCAGACGCGCATCGTACACGTCTGGCCCCACGACCAGTCGGGCTCGCCTGTCAAGGACATCATCAACCGCTTCTACTTCACCTACCCCACCGTCTTCTCCCCCCACGACCCCGATCTGCTGTACTGCTGCAGCCAGTACGTCTATAAGAGTACGGATGACGGCGGAAGCTGGGAGCGCATCAGCCCGGATCTTTCGCGGAACGACCAGTCGAAGATGCAGGTCATATCCGGCGGCCTGAGCACCGATTCGGGCGGCACCGCCGACTACTCCGGCGTCATCTTCGCATTTGCCGCATCGCCGCACGAGCCCGGCGTTCTCTGGGCAGGGTCGGACGACGGCCTGGTGCACGTAACCCGCGACGGCGGGGGCTCCTGGGAGAACGTTACGCCGCCGGACCTGCCGGAATGGACGCTGGTATACACCATCGAGCCGTCCCGGCACGACCCGGCCACCGCTTACGTGGCGGCTACTCGCTACAAGCTGCACGACCACGCGCCCTACGTGTTCAAGACCGGCGACTACGGCAAGACCTGGCGCAAGATCACCGACGGCATCCCCGACGACCACTTCACTCGCGTAGTGCGCGAGGACCCAGCCAAGCAGGGCCTGCTCTACCTGGGCACCGAGCTTGGCATGTTCGTATCGTTCGACGACGGCGAAAACTGGCAACCGATTCAAGCCAATCTGCCGGTGGTCCCCATCCATGACATGGCGGTGAAGAACAACGACCTGATAGCCGCCACGCATGGCCGATCGTTCTGGATCCTGGACGACCTCACGCCTCTGCAACAGATAGCGGAGGGGGTTGCGGGCGGCGACGTCCACCTGTTCAAGCCCAGGGACACGCACCGCACCGCTCAACCGCTGGGCTTCGGCCGCGGCGGAGGCATCCCCGGCAAAGACTACCAGCGCATCAACGGCGAGACCGTAACCTTCTATGAGAAGCGCAACGAAGACGGCGAGGTGAAACGGGTCTACCTCAACGCGGGACAGAACCCTCCCGACGGCGTTCCCATAAACTACTACCTGAAGAATGCCCCGGAGGACGGCGCTACCATAGCCATCTTGGACTCCAACGACAACGTCATCAACACCTTCAAGCGGAGTCCAAAGGCGGGCATGAACAAGCTGATCTGGAACATGCGCTACCCACCTACCGCCGGACCCGACGCCCGCGGCAGGCCAGCAGGCATATCGCCGCTGGCGCCGCCGGGAACATACCAGGTCCGGTTGACAGTGGACGGCCAGACCTTCACGGAGTCGTTCGAACTGCTCAAAGACCCGCGTGTCTCCGCGACGGAAGAGGACCTGAAGGCACAGTTTGACCTGCTGGTGCAAGTTCGCGACAAGCTGGTGGACAACAACACGGGGCTGCACCGCTTACGCAGTGTACGCGGCCAGATAGACGAGTGGATTGGCCGAGCAGGAGACGCGGGCTCCCGGGATGTTTTGTCCGCTGCCGCCCAGACCATCAAGGACAAGCTATGGCCCATTGAAGACCAGCTTGTATCCGTTCACGAGCCACACGCCCAGGTTATGCCTCCTGTGCGCCTCGACGCCAAGCTGATGGCGTTGTCACAGGTGGTGGCCTCCGGCGATTTCGCGCCCACACAGGGACAGCTAGGCGTATACGATGAGCTTTCGGCATTGGTCGACGGTCATCTCGAAGAGCTTCAGCAGATTATCGACGAGGACGTTGCCGGTTTTGTGGAACAGCTCAACGAGCTGGGCTTGCCGGCAATTGCGCCTTAGTACGCAATAGTAGGCAGCGGCGCATGCCGCTGCCTACTATGAACTTTTCTCTCCGCGCCAAGCCATGATTTGATCGCGGTGCAGGCGGTAATGACCGTACGTATCAATCCGCAAGCGACGCCTGATGCGGGTCTCCGTTGCCCAGTGCTCTTCGGCCATTTCGGCGACCACCGACATCAGCCGGTGGTGCGTCTCCATGAGCCGGCCCTGCACATCCTCCATCGAAAGGCCCGCCTTCTTTTCCGATTCTCCGGCGTTGAAACCGTCTATCCCGCCGTACTGCCTGTAGCGCGGCTGGGGTTGGCCTCTCGCCATCAAGTCCATGGCCTTGATGGCCTCCTCCTCCCAAGTGGTGAGGTGACCCAACAGGTCCTTAACCGACCATCCACCGTCAAAGACGGGCTCCTCCATCTCCTTCTGAGAAAGCCCATCTATGGACTCGTGGAGCTCCCGCCACCCCTTTTCCAATCGCTGTAGGATCTGTTGTTTGTTCATGGTTTCCTTACTGTGTACGAGCCTTCTTGATTGCAGTTTCCGATCTTACACTCATTCTAACCAACTGCGCCTGACTGGGGAAGGACAAGGATATGCCCTCGCTCGTATGGTTCGACAGGCTCACCACGAGCGGGATCGATTTCGGGCGGCACGGATTCCGTCATCGGGGGGACTTAGCTAGAGACTAGGGACAAGCAGGAGAACACTATCTCCTCATAGATTCGGACAAGGGAAACCAGATCCGCCTCAATTTGCCTGAGGCGGATGGGGCTGAGTGCTTATACCACTGGCTATTCGGGCAGCCCGGTAATCCGCTCCACGACAGCTTCGAGATCCCGCGGCACGTGCTCTTCGGGCTCGCCCGCGAAACGTACGTGTACCTTCCCGTCACGGATGAGAAACTTGCCGCCAAGCGGGTCCGGCATCGTGAACTCGCGACTGCCAAGAGGCGGTTCATCCCAGTCGCGGTTCAGGAACAGCAGGACGCGCTCACCCGTCGCAAGCGTCGGCATCTTGACAGGCATCCGGTTGCCCGCCGAGTCCGTAGCGCCCGTGAATGTGCGAACCACGAGCCGGTCGTACGACAGCGGTGCCGTTACGTACTGTTCCACACGCACTTCCCAGTCCCGGTAGAAGCTCCGGCCTGCCAAGACCTCCGGCTCGCCATCCTCGACCACCCCTACCACGATGACCGTTGCATGCTCAATGTAGGTCTCGATCGGCGCTATTCCTGCTGGGCGCGAAGGCGCGGGGGTTGGGGTCGCTTCCGGCGCTATTCCTGCTGGGAACGAAGGCGCGGGAGTTGGGGTCGCTTCCGGCGTAGCGCAAGCGGCCAGCACGACCAGTAGCATCATGGCATACGCGAGCTTCATAGTCCCACGGTAGAGGCCGCAAACGGACAATGGCAAGCCGTAAGCTGAGACACTACCCAAAGTTCCCTACTACACACTCATCCTGTTGAGCACTGCCCGGCCTGGATTCGAACCAGGGATTTCAGCTCCAAAGGCTGACGTGCTACCGCTACACTACCGGGCATTGCAATACCAGCCTTATAATGCTAAGCGCACAGGCAGCTTTAGGCAAGCGCTCCTAAACATCCGCTTGCCATCTGACGTATACTCTCCTCTAACATGAGCACGAATCACGACGTCACCATAATCGGCGGGGGCATCCTTGGACTGGCCACCGCACTGGAGCTATCGACCAGATATCCCAACTACTCCATAGCCGTACTGGAAAAAGAGCAACGAGTCGCCACGCACCAGACCGGGCACAACAGCGGCGTCATCCACTCCGGCCTCTACTACAGGCCGGGGTCGTACAAAGCGGAGCTTTGCGTGGCGGGGAGCCGGGCCCTGCGCGACTACTGCGACAATCGCGGCATCTCCTACAACCTCATCGGCAAAGTCGTCGTGGCCACCCATGAAGAGGAGCTGCCACGCCTGCAGACCCTCTATGAGCGAGGCACCGCCAACGGCGTCGAGGGTTTGGAGATGATAGGTCCCGAACGGCTCAAGGAGCTTGAACCGCACGCCTACGGCATCAAAGCCCTGCATTCGCCCAAGACCGGCATTGTCGATTTCAAGGAAGTCGCCGCCGCCTACGCCGAGGACGCGCAGGGAAACGGCGTCGAAATTCTGCTTGGCGCCAAGGTGAACGGTATCACCGCAACGGGCGGCTCGATCAGCCTGGAGACCAGCAAGGGAGAGTTCCAAACTGGCCACCTGATCAACTGCGCCGGCCTTCAAGCCGATGCCATAGTAGCGAAAATGGGCCTTCGTTCCGAGGTGCGCATCATCCCATTTCGTGGAGAGTACTTCACCCTAAAGCCTGAGAAGCATCACCTAGTGAAGAGCCTCATCTATCCAGTACCCAACCCCCAGTTCCCGTTCCTAGGGGTGCACTTTACCCGCATGATCCACGGCGGCGTGGAAGCCGGACCGAATGCCGTTCTGGCTTTCGCCAGGGAGGGCTACACCATGTCCAGCATCAATGTCCCAGAGTTTGTGGGCACAGCCACCTACCCCGGCTTTTGGATGATGGCCTGGAAATACTGGCGCACCGGCATGGGCGAGTTCTACCGTTCTCTGAGCAAGACGGCGTTCACCAAGGCCCTACAGCGGCTTCTACCTGAGATCAGAAAGGAAGACCTGGCGCCCGCAGGCGCTGGCGTCAGGGCACAGGCCGTGGACCGCAAAGGGGCGCTCCTGGATGATTTTAGCATTGTGGAGACGCAAAACGCCCTGCACGTACTGAACGCACCCTCACCGGCGGCAACGTCATCCCTGGCACTGGGGAAGTATATAGTCGATAGGGCTGCCAAATCGTTCGGGTTGCAGGCTAAGTAG
>CAYVEN010000003.1:7108-9805 GCA_964450505.1 uncultured Dehalococcoidia bacterium
ATAGAAATCCTCGCTCCGAATATGACCCGGCTGAGAACATCTCTACCCGCGAAGTCCGTACCAAAGAGGTGATTTGCACTGGGCCCTTCCAAGAGCCTGCTTGAGTCAAAAGCTCTTGGATCCTGTGGAGCGAAAACGTCTGGGAATGCGGCGAGAACGACAAAGAAAACAACCAAAGCAAGCCCGGTTGCTCCCAGGGGTTTAGAGCGCAGGAACCGCGAAAAACTTCGCCACCGTCTACTCCACGTAGAAGGAGCTTGGGGCGCTAGTACCCCGGCGCTTTCAATTGAGTTTTTCGTAGCCATAACCGACCTTCTCTAACAGACTATGCGTAGCGGATACGCGGATCAAGCCAGGCATACGTTAGGTCTACTATCAAGTTAGCCACCAGAGCCACCAGAGCAAAGTACATGATGTATATCTGGATTACCGGCAGGTCCCTAGTGTTCAGGGCATTGATCAGTCCTCTGCCCAAGCCAGGGATGTTGAACAGCGTTTCTATAACGATGGTGCCGGAGAAGAGAAAACCTATCTGTGTGCCCCCTACCGTCACAACGGGCAGCAGAGCGTTCCTCACGGCGTGTTTCATGATGACTACACGTTCCGCCAGTCCCTTTGCCCTTGCGGTACGGACGTAGTCCTCACGCAGGACCTCTAGGAGCTGTGTCCGAGTAATGCGCAACAACAACCCGTTGCTGCTGAAACCCAGAGCTACGGCAGGCAACATAAGCTGCTGGATGCTCTTTACCGGGTCATCCCAAAGGCTAGTGAACCCGACGGGAGGCAGCCACCCTATGTAGACTGACAGTCCCAGTATGACTAGCAAACCTACAAAGAAACTAGGCATAGCTAGTCCCACGATGGCAAACGTCCGCAGGATGAAGTCCAGCCACCCATCCTGCCTGACCGCGGCAATAATACCAATGGGTATAGCGATGACACTGACCACAATTCCCGTCAGGACAGCAAGCTGG
Source organism: uncultured Dehalococcoidia bacterium (assembly GCA_964450505.1). GTDB lineage: Bacteria > Chloroflexota > Dehalococcoidia > Lucifugimonadales > QGNO01 > DAOUJH01. The sequence continues at coordinate 8,083 of CAYVEN010000003.1, forward strand.
AGAGTAATGGGGAACTGTCGCTTTAGTTCACCCCAAACCGGGCGGTTGGTGGCGAACGAATGGCCCAGGTCTCCCCTGGCGAAATCCCATACCCAATTCACAAATTGAACGTGCAGTGGGTCGTCCAAGCCATATCTTTCTCTGAGGCGATCGACATCTTCCTGGGTGTACTCGGCTTCTCCATTGGGACCGGCCAATATCTGCACGGCAACGTCTCCCGGCAGGATGCGCAGGAGTATGAATATGACCAGTGCAACGCCAAGCAGAGTCGGCACAAAAAGCAACACGCGCCTCAGAATGTACTTCTTCATAGCCCCTCTAGTTTACTCTACTTAGGACGTAAGAATTACAGCCTCCAAAACGGAAGTCTGCGGTCCTTTTGAGTGACCGCAGACTTCCGTTTTATCTCGGAGGTTTACTATGCTATTCAGCCAGCCAGACGTGCTCCAGCGTCATATTGGAGGCGTGGATGATAGGAGCCACGTAGCCCCTCCAGTTACCACGCCAGCCGTGTACCAGAGCCGGCCTGTTGTTACCTACCAAGGCAGCATCGGCGTAGAGAATCTTAGCCATTTCAAACAGCACCGGACCTCTCTCAGCCGGGTCGTTCAGCACCAACTGTTGTTCGTGCAGAGCGCGCCAATCATTGTTCACCCAGCTGGTGAAGTTCCTACCACCTTCTTCATCGGTGAAGAACACACCCAGGTTGAATGCGTCAGGGTCGGCGAAGGAAGCGCCAACGCTCTCGACCGCTATCATCTGGAAATCACCGGGGTTGGTGCGCGCGCGCAGAGCGGACGTTACACCCATATTGGTGGTTGTGACGTCAAGGTACAGGTTCTCTCTCAGCCACTGGGCCTGTATCTCCGCTTCATTCTGAGAACCGGAAGTAACCAGAGCCTCGACGGGAAGCATGTTATCCGGGCCGTAGCCAGCCTCCTGCATAAGAGCTTGCGCCTGTGCAAGCTGCTCAGCCCTTACCATCTCGTCAGGGTCGAACCCGGGCAATGCCTCATACCACTGGTCTGGCGTGGCAATCCAGTCCCAGTAGAAGAAGTAAGGCGTAGCCAACGTACCAATGCCATCGTAGTTCAGGCGGCTCATCTCTTGACGGTCAAAGCCCATCTGGATGGCAGTACGGATCTTGTCCGCAGTGGGGTCGCCTATGGGACCAAAGGGCGCATTGGCTACGTTCAACTGTATGCCGCGCCAGCCCATGGCGTTGATCAGCGGGGCAACCAATTCGTCACCCACCGCCCTCTGCAACTCCTCGGCATCCGACTTGCTCGGCTGGTTGTCGAAGACACCCAGGGCATCGATTCTGCCTGCACGGAAGTTGGCGACGCGAACTGCCGCATCAGGAATGAACACTGATGTGTAGCCATCAAGGTAGGGGAATCCATCACGGAAGAACTGGTCGTGTCGCTCGAGTTCCGTGATGTTGTCAATCTCATGATTGACGACCTTGAACGGGCCTGTGCCAATGGCCTCACCCCTGGCAAAGTCAAGGTCTCTGTAGCCATCCGGCGTCACCATGGGGTCGTCGATCTGGCTGGTGTATGTATCCGGCAGGAACGCGCTCCATGCGCCGGAGATACAGGAGACAAACGCAGCGCGAGGAGCATCCAGCCTTATGACCAAGGTGGAGGAATCGATGGCCTCAGCGCCGGGGTTGGCAACGGGATTACCGTTGTCGTCAAGTATATCGGCCACATAGGCCTGA
>CAYVEN010000003.1:9815-56461 GCA_964450505.1 uncultured Dehalococcoidia bacterium
CAACCTTGGCGGCGCGGATTGATGCCGTTAGGCTTCTCCTTATAGCGTATCAACTGATACGCGGCGTCTTGGGCCGTGTAGGGGTTGCCTTCATGGTCCACCACTCCAGGCCTGATATTGAAGGTGTACTCTGTACCATCCCCACTGACGCTCCAAGTCTCGGCCAGATCGCCTTCAACAGTAACGCGGTCGACGGGGTTAACCCTTATCAGCCCGCTGTAGATGTTCCCTATCCATCCCAAGCCGTTCCAGCAGAAACCGGTCTGGCTATGGTTGGCGTCTAGCGGTCCGCAGTTACCCGGCACCGTCACGCTGCCGCCGTACTGGGGCTCTTCGCCGGGCGCCGGCTCCGGTGTGGGGGTATTGGTGGCGGTAGGCTCCGCCGTTACGCCTGGCTGCGGCGGCACAGGTGTATCCGTTGCCGTTGGCACCACAAGTGTGGGCACCGCCACAGAGGTAGGCGTATCGACCGGTCGCTGCGTCGGCGTCGGGTCTTCCTCAGCCGAACCGCACGCCAGCACAAACAAAAGGCCTATGCCTACGGCAGCCCCCAAGAATTTACGAGGCGAGAAAACTGTTCGCATAATGCGCACCCTCCTAACTTAGTTCCAAAACTCTAATCGGTTTGGTCAGTTGAACGTTGATCTTGTCAGAAAAACACAACCGTCCCTTTGTGACTAAAGCAACGATTGCATCCAAGAAACATTACAGTAAAATATTGACCTCTGTCAATTCCGCTGTCAATTCCGCGCTGACCAGTTTACTTTACTCATTATACGTTTTATACGTTGGAATGCCAGCGCCGGATTTCTTCTGCTGGCCAATTATGGTGCCGAAGCCCGGATTCGAACCGGGACGGGGTTGCCCCCAATGGTTTTTGAGACCATCGCGTCTACCGTTCCGCCACTTCGGCCTATCCACATTGTAGGGGCAGACAAGCAAGCGAGCAAACGGGCAAGGCGCGGTTCACCCCATCTCACTCTTCCCCCATCAAGGGAAGAGGTTTTTCGGGAGGTTGGCTTATGTTGACCCTGTTTTGCTGGAATGCTAAACTGGCGGCCAAGAAAAGCTGCGTTTCACTCAGCGAAAGGAGACCGCAATTGGAGGAGATCACAGTCACCGAACTGGCGGCAACGAAGCTGAAGGAGATCATAGACGAGGAAGGCGAAACCGGGTCAGCCTTGAGAATAGCCATCACGGCGAGTCCGCACGGCGGGCCGGGGTATTCGCTTACGCTGGACGGCCAGACCGGCCAGGCCGACATGCTGATGCACTCCAACGGCGTGCAGATTGTGGTTGACCAGGATAGCCTTCCGCTGCTGCAAGGCTCCGAAATAGATTACATGGAAGGGCTGATGCGCAGCGGCTTTGTAATCAATAACCCGAATATAGAGTCCGGCGGGTGCGCCTGCGGCGGCACCGGCGGCGGTTGCGGCGGCGGCGCCTGCGGCTGCGGCGGTCACCACTAGCTGCCACAGAGTTCGATAAATGCGAGAGGGAGTTGGATGTCCAACTCCCTCTCTTGCTTTCTGAGACCTTTGCTTTCTACGGGGCGGCGTCGGCCTGCTCTTCAATGTAGTGGTAGGCGCTGAGGGCGGCGGTTATGCCGTCGCCGACAGCGGTGCCGAGCTGCCGGTCAGAGTTGGCCCTCACGTCGCCGGCTCCATAAACTCCCGGCACGTTGGTTTCCATCGCCATGTTGGAAATGATATGGCCGCCGCCATCGAGCTCTATGGAGCTTTCCCTGAGAAACTCGGTGTTGGGATGGAAGCCTATGAAGATGAACAAACCGGGCACATCCAAGGTCGAGGCCTCACCGGAGTGCGTGTCCTTCAACAGCAAGGACTCCATCTGACCGTTGCCCTGGACCCTCTCCACAACCGTGTTCCATTTGAACTCTATCTTGGGATGCTTCATGGCCCTGTCTTGCAGGATCTTGCTGGCGCGGAGCTTGTCACGGCGGTGTAAAACGGTCACTTTCTCCGTCATCTGCGTCAGATACAGGCTTTCCTGCATTGCCGAATCGCCTCCGCCAACAACGGCAACCGGCATATCTCGGAAGAAGTTGCCGTCGCAGGTGGCGCAGTAGGAAACGCCCTTGCCGGAGTACTCATCTTCGCCGGGCACTTCCAGTTTGTTGTGGTCTCCGCCGGAAGAGATGATGATAACCTTGGCGTTGTATTCGCCTTCGTCGCCTACAACGGTCTTCACCGCGCCGTCCAGATTCTTCAGTCCAATGGCTGAATCGTACAGAATCTCAGCGCCGTACTTGACGGCCTGCCGTTCGTACAACTGAGATAGCTCCGGTCCGGTAATGCCATCTGGGAATCCTGGGTAGTTCTCTATGACGTCGGTGAGCAGGATTTGTCCTCCCGGCGCAAGTCTTTCGACTATGGCTGTTTTGAGCATGGCGCGAGACGTGTATAGAGCCGCGCTCAGCCCCGTTGCTCCTCCACCGACTATGATTACGTCGAAGTCAGCTTTACTAGTCAATTAGTATCCCTCCCTCTGTCTCTGAACATACAGGTCTGCTATCTAATCATCCTGGGGCCCTTGTTGGCCTCTATTGCCTGAAGGCGCCGGACACGTTCTTCAATAGGGGGATGCGTTGAGAAGAGGCGGGCCATTCCATCACCGCTCAAGCTGCTCAACGGATTTACAATGAACAGGTGAGATACAGGCTCAAGGCGCTCTTTGGGTATGTCCATGCTCCGTGCATTGCTGCCCCTCTGAAGCTTTGCCAGTGCGCTGGCCAGGGCCAGCGGTTTGCCGGACGTCGCTGCGCCCGTCTGGTCGGCCTGGTACTCCCTGGTGCGGGATATGGCCATGCGCACAAGGGTTGCAGCCAGGGGCATGACGATTACTACAACCAGCAAACCTATCAATCCTATAGCACTGCCACCGCCCCCACCGCGCCGTCCGCTCATTCCTCCGAAGATAAGCGACCACTGCGCCATCCAGGCTATCATGGTGATGGCGCCGGCCACCGCGGCCACCATGGTCATAATCAGCGTATCCCGGTTGCCTACGTGCGCCAGCTCATGGGCTATCACGCCGCCAAGCTCGTCTCGATTGAGGATGCGCATGATGCCGGTGGTCACCGCAATAGAGGCGTTCTTCTTGCTGCGGCCGGTGGCGAAGGCATTGGGAGAATCGGAATCCATGATGAACACCTTGGGCTTGGGGATCCCGGCAAAGTACACCTGCTCGTCGACCACGCTATGCAGTTCAGGCGCTTCATCTTGAGAGACCTGTTTTGCACGCGACATGGATAGCACCAGCTTGTCGCTGAACCAGAAGCCGAAGAAGTTCATTGCCAGAGCTATGAAGAAGAAGATCATTATCACGGAGGGGTCGCCGCCGCCTATCAGCGCTCCGGTGATAAGCAACAGAAAGGTCAGAAAAATGAACAGCACACCCGTCTTTATTAGGTTCATGAGCCTTGGGTCACCCTCCCGATATAGCTAACCTAGGTATCCATATTATACACGGCAAGGCATTTTGAGGGGCAATAGTTACGTCTTGAATCCAATGCCTCCTAACGCTTAAAGACTGGGTTTCTTAACCAGCAGAGTGAGTGGTACGGCGGGGATCATCAGCAAACCCATTGTTATGAACGCCGGCCTGTAGCTATCGGTGATGTCAAAGACAAGGCCTGCGAATACGGGTCCAACGATGCCAAATACCGCCGTCAAAGTCATGGTCAGCCCCACCAGCGCTCCATACGATTTCCTGCCGAAATAGTCGGCGAGGAGGGCAAAACGCACCGGCACGGTGCCCCCGTGCGCCAGCGAATACAGCGGGACAAAGATTGCTATGTGCCACACCTCCGTTATAAGAGCAAATGCAAGAGCGCCCAGGGCGAACATCACGTAGGTGAATGCCAGCACGTTGCGTTTGTTCAGTGTGTCGGCAAGAAATCCCAGAACCAAGCGACCCGTTATGTTGCCAACGGCCAAAGCCAGAACTGCAAAGCCTGCGGTTGTAGTGGCTATGCCGAAGCTCTCCAAGCCGGGGATAACCATTACCACGGTTGTGGACATCACCATGTTGGACAACCCCATCCCCAGCACCAAAAGCCATAGAGCGGGCGTCCTCAGCATCTGTCTTACGGTGAAGTTGACCTCGTTCAACTCAGACGGGGCCGTTGTGTCTCCTCTTTCTTGCGACTCTTCCTTACTTTGGTATGGATGGACACCGTCCGGCAGATAGCCGTACTGCTCTGGCCGGTGGCGCATGATGAACGAGATCGGTATCCCCACCAGGAGTGTGCCGATTCCGATCCAGTCGAGAACGGCACGCCAGCCGTAAGCGCCGATTGCCCAGACAATGACCGGCACGGCGGTGCCTCCCGATGCGCCGCCGGCAAAGGCGAAGGTGAGCGCCCTGCTTCTCTTACGGATGAACCAGTTACTGATTACGGGAGTAGTGGTTATCATGGTGGCCATGGCTATGCCGAGCGCCAGCAGTCCAAAGGAGAGGTAGAAGGTCAGCAGAGACGTTATGCGGGCCAGCGCAAAGAACCCCAGCGCCGTAACTACTGTGCCCACCATCATCACGCCGCGCGCTCCGTACCGGTCGACCAGGAACCCAACGAACGGCCCGGCAATCCCTGATTCGGTGCGCTGAAGCGATAGGGCGGTAGCAGTCGCCGCCCGGCTGAAGCCGAATTCGTTGGCTATGGGGTTGAAGAAAGCGGTAAATCCGAAGAAGAAGGTGGCCGACGTGAAGAAGGCTTGCAGCGCTGCCCCCGCCACTATGTACCAACCAAAGAAGATCCTGTTCCTTCTCTTACCTACGGCTGTTTCGGGGGGTGTTGGTTCCATCAAGCGGACACTTCCAGCATCACTAAATCATATCTCTACCGTCAAATGAGGGCGGGCAAGCAGGCATACAGGCATGGGGAGCGCCGCCGGCCGAAGAATCCACAGCCTCGGCATGCAGAGCACCCAAACGATTTGCTCCAATCAACGGCCTGGGATTCTTCGCTCCGCTCAGAATGACAGTTGTGCCTGTGGGTGGCGGAGATGCTCTGCCTTTACCCTCCAACAGGCCGGTGATATATTGCGGTCGACCCCTGAATGAGAGGTGGCTATATGCAGTTTTCTAAGCCTGAATACGGCGTGATGGTCCTGGAAGACGTCAGAGTACCCATGCGTGATGGCGTCGGGCTGGCAACGGACGTCTATTTCCCCACTGACGGGGATAAGCCTTTGGAGGGCCCTCTGCCGGTAATCCTGGAGCGCACGCCATACAACAAGCGCGCCCCCGACAGGGTGGAAAAGAACTGCCGCTATTTTGCCAAGAGGGGCTACATCTTTGTCATGCAGGACTGCCGCGCCTGCTACCAGTCGGAAGGCGAATTCGGCTTTTTCTGGCAGGAAGGGCCGGACGGCTACGACACCATGAAATGGCTGGTCGAGCAGCCCTGGTGCAACGGCAAGATAGGCACCACGGGAACGTCCTACGCCGGTTGGACGCAGAACTCGCTGGCGGTGCTAGACCCACTGGGGCTGACCTGCATGTGGGTCAACGAGGGCGCTTCCAACGGCTATACCAGCACTCTCCGACAGGGAGGCGCGCTGGAACTGCGTTTTCTAACCTGGCTATACTGGCACGCCGGAACCAACTCCAACGATCTGCTCAAGAGCGACCCTGCGGCGGCCAAGGCGCTGGACGGATCCGATACACGGGAGATTCTGAAGCGACTGCCCATCAAAAAGGGACAGACCACACTGGCGCACGCCCCGGCTTACGAGCGGCTTGCCATTCAACTGCTCACTCGCGGTGACTACGACGATCTGTGGAAGGACCCCAGCGTCAACTTTGAGCTTTACTGGGACCAGTTTGCGGACGTGCCCACGGTTTTTTCCAGCGCCTGGTACGACTCCTATACCAGGGCCAACCTGGAGAACTTTGTCGGGCTGTCTCAGAAAAAGAGAGGCCCCTACCGTCTGCTCATGGGCCCGTGGACACACGGGGACGGTACGATGGCCGTTACTCATTCCGGCGGCATCGACCTTGGGGGCGAGGCGCCCATCGACTATAACGAGGAGCGACTGCGCTGGTTCGACCACTGGCTGAAAGGGCTGGACAACGGCGTTGAGGATGACCCCACCGTCCGCATCTTCGTGATGGGCGGCGGCGACGGCCGGATGAACAGGGAAGGCCGTCTCAATCATGGAGGCAGCTGGCGGGACGAGCAGGAGTGGCCACTTTCCCGCGCCGGAAGCGTAAGCTACTATCTCCACGGCGACGGTTCTTTGTGCACGGACGCTCCTGCAGATCAGAGCTCTTCCACCACGTACCAATTCGACCCAACGGACCCCGTACCTTCCGTGGGAGGCAACATATCGTCGCTGGCCACGCTGCGCCCGGTCCCGGATTTCATCGCGGATTCGTCGCTGCTGCCGCAGGGGTCCCGCGTGGAGCAGATAGTGGTCGCAGGCGGCTGGGACCAGCGGGAACGCGAGGGCCTCTACGGGGCCAAACCTCCATTCAACGCGCCGTTGAGCACTCGCCAAGACGTGCTGGTGTTTCAGACGGAGCGCTTGGAACGCGACATCGAGGTCACCGGGCCAATAGAGGTGAAGCTGTGGGTATCGTCCGATGCGCCCGACACCGATTTCACGGCGAAGCTGATAGACGTCTATCCGCCAAACGAGGACTACCCGGACGGGTTTGCCCTCAACATATCGGACAGCATCTTCAGGATGCGCTACCGAGACTCGTGGGAGAGACCGTCGTCAATGAGCCCCGGGGAGGTCTACCCGGTGACGGTAGTGCTGTACCCTACGTCGAACGTGTTTGCCAAGTGGCACCGGATAAGACTGGACGTGTCCAGCTCCAACTTCCCTCGCTTTGACGTGAACCCCAACACGGGAGAGCCCCTGGGGCGCAACACGCATACCCGCGTTGCACTGAACACGGTCCACCATGATGCCGACCACCCGTCTCACGTTGTGCTCAGCGTTGTGGGATAGAGACCTCCGACCTTGGTGAGGAATTGTTTCCAACGTTATGTCAAGTAGCAAGGCTAGAACGACACGCTTTTTGTGGAAATATGCGAAAACAAATCCGACCTTCCGGCAGGAGTAGCAGGATTTTAGAACGGCTCCTGGGAGTAGTCTGGCACGATTGCAAAACGGGTTGAGAATAGTCTGTATACATGGACTGAGGATAGCGCGAGCTGGCGGGTATGAGGAAGGAGCAGGTGGCAGAGGCACGGCTTTTGCTCAACGAATTGCCAGCGGGACCAGCTATCAAGAGCCCCAGGAAGGATTATCGTCGTCACCCATAAACGTCTGACTGAACATGGAATTCAGGACGCGATAAATGCGAAAGGTTGCCGCAATAAGCAGTGTGACTACCCCAGTTACTATTAAGAGTGAAAGCGGAACGCTGAAGCTACCCAGGGCCAGCAACCTAGAGACAAGCGGAATGCTCCAAATCCCAGGCACAACCAGGATGGGAAGCATGGCAGTATCGCGGAACGCCATACGCAGATTGCCACGAGTCCATTTGTCCGCAACTCCCAGATAGCCTGGGAGCCTGAACTCCACCAAGCTATCGGCGAGGCTTCGCAGGGCTTTCCAAATGGCAAGGCCGGGGGGAATGCAAAGAGCCAAAACCGCACTTCCAATGATCAGCCCAACCACACCCTCGCTCAGGTGGGTAAGCGCAGATAGTTGAGCGGTGAAACCCAGGATGCCGACGCCAAGCACAAGAAAGATTGCAATGATCCCCACGTCAAGCATGATGATTCTGGCGCTCCTCTGGATCCGCCTAGCCCTAGGGCCGCTGAACTGAAAGGCCCTACGGAGCGTGGTCAGCAGAATGGCCATGTATTCGACGTACCTTTTCAATAGCCGGGGCGATCGTTGCTCCAGGAAGTTCGCAACGGTGTCCGTAGAGCGGAAGAGGAACGGATATACCAACGCGGTTAAGGCCGTAGCCCCAGTGACAACCGGGAACATGAAACTGCCAACAGCTCCGTAATCCGACCCCGTCTTGACCATTGCCAAAGAGAACTCACCGGGCTGAGGCATGCCCAAACCCACGCTCAGCGAAACCCGACCGCCCTCTCCGGAAAGAAATGTCCCCAATGTATCGGCGATTATTTTGCCCACCACAAAGACCGCCGACACCACCAGGATGGGGATGATGAAGTCCGCCGCCAAAGAGAGGTCTATAAGCATCCCGATAGAGACGAAGAACAGAGCGGAGAAAAGAGTCCGCACCGGGCGAATAATTCGCTCCATCTGCCCGGCGTGTTGAGAATCGCCCAGCACCGCGCCAATGAGAAACGCCCCGGCTGCTCCGGATAGGCCCACCTGCTCCGCGACAAAAGCCAGGCCAAAGCAGAGCGTGAGTCCGGTAATGAGCAGGGTCTCCTCAGAGTGGAAGCGGTCCACAAAGTTGACCAGTTTGTTGGCAAAGAACGCACCAAGAACCAAAGCCAGGGCGGCAAAGACCAGCAATTTCACAACCAGCAGGCCGATTCCTCCGATATCGGCCTGTCCCGTGCTAGCGACACCCGCCAGCACAGTGAGTAGAATAACGGCGGCAAAGTCCTCCACCACCAGGATTCCTATGATCAGCCTCCCGCGCCTCTCCAGCAGTTGTCCAGAATCCCGCAGCATGGTCATAAGAATTGCCGAACTACTGATGGACATTGCCGCTGCCAGGAACACCGCATCTACGTCGCTCCACCCTAACAGCTGGCCAATCTGGAACCCAATGGTGAACATAATGGCCATCTCTACGGATGCGATGAATACAACCCTAGTGCCGACCTCGCGAATTCGCCGCCACCCGCACTCCAGACCGATGCCAAAGAGGAGCAGTACTATTCCCAGGTCGGCCATGAGGCGGATGGTCTCTGCGTTTTCCACGGCCCTCAACACCGACGGGCCAATAAGAACGCCGGCGCCAAGATAGCCCAGGACAGGCGGCATTTTGATCAGGCGCAAAAGTAGTGCGACCCCTCCACCCCCTGCGGTAATGACGGCTAAGTCACGCAGCAGGTGAGGGTCGCCCCCTGCGGCGGCGGTTGAAGCGCTTAAAATGGAGCTATCTATCATTTCATACAGTATAAGTGAAGTCGGGGCAGGCCACTAACTTGAGGCAAGGTCAGATCTGTTGGGCTCTCACACCGCGTACAGCGGGTTGTCTCTTGTGATGAGGCGTTTTTCTTCGGCGAGGCCGCGGCGGAGGTATTTGGGCAGTGTGAATATGCCGGTGTGGGCGGCGCCATCGTAGTAGCGGAGGTCGCGGGTTACCCGCTGCCGGATGCGCCGGTCTATCTCCTGGGCCGGTAGGGCTTCCATGTTGTCTCCAGCGATGATGAATCCCCAGAGCAGTCCAAACGATGGCATGTGGGCTTGGTAAGGAGCGGTAGCGGAGAAGACCGAACCGAGGGTGCGATGGATAGCGGTGAAGACCTCGGCGTAGTTGAGAGGGCCGCTGGGCCCGGACTGGGCCACGATAAGCCCGCCGGGGTTGAGGCGCTTTTTGGTCAGTGAGTAGAACTCCTGGGTGTAGAGGAGATAGGCCGGCCCACCTTCCAAGGGGTCCGGCACGTCTATGATGATGAAATCGTACTTATCGTCGTTGTCTTCCAGGTAGCGGTACGCGTCGTCGTGGACCAGGGTGAGCCGAGGGTCATCGAAAGCGCCCTGGTGATGGTTGGGCAGATGCTGCTTGCAGAGCTCCACTACTTCCTGGTCAAGGTCAACCATGGTGACTCGCTCAACCGTGCTGTGGGCCAGCGCCTCTCGGAGGGTTGCGCCTTCGCCGCCGCCAGCGATGAACACGGACCTTGGGTCGGGTATGGAGGTGAGGCCGGGGTGGACAAGGGCCTCGTGATAGACGAACTCGTCGGCTTCTGAAGACTGGGTGCGTCCGTCCAGGACAAGGGTTTTTCCGAAAGGTACGGTGTCGAGGATCTCGACGCGCTGATACTTGGTCTTGCCTGAGTAAACTATCTCCGACAGGTTGGACGCCAGGAACAGGTCGGGCGTTATGTATTCGTAATACCACCTGGTGGGTGGCTCGGGTACGGTTGGCACTGTACTAACCGGCGGCTACGAGCTCGGTGAGGACGCCGCGGGCCAATTCCGTAGTGGACGATTCAGCGGCGCGGAACTTATCTTTGAGGAACAGGGCTGCTTTCTGTGGCTGGAACTGTTCGCTACAGGAGAAGATGTCCACTGCAGCGTAGGAGTACTCCGGCCAGGTGTGGATTGTCAAATGGGACTCCGCAATTGCCACCACGCCGGTGACACCGATGGGGCTGAACTTGTGGAACGTTTCGTCGATTATGGTTGCCCCGACAACCTGCGCGGCTTGCACCATGGAGTCTCTTACGTAATCGAGGTCATTCAGTAGGTTGCTGTCACACTGCTTGAGCTCTTGTATCAGATGTATTCCTAGTGCATTCAATCTCACCCGCCCTCCGATTTGAAATCACAAACGATAATTATACCTGGGTCGGCTGCGTGCGCAACCCTTGATCTATTGCTGAGTGCCAATGACTTGTCCCAGAGCCTCTGAATCGGCGTGGTGTTGAATCAGGTCCGCGAATGCGTCCGCTTTGTCGGGATAGTGAATCGTGGCTTCGTCGAACAGAGTATCCAACTGCCTGGAGGCTTCCAACGTCCCCTGTTGAACCAATATCACCGGCACCTCTTCCTCTCTTGCTTCGTGCTCAATGTACTGGATGGGTCTATGGCCACCGGTGAGGACGAGACAGCGCGTTGGCGTTTGCAGGGCGGCCATCTGTATATCGGGGCGGTCGGCGCGAACCAGAACCGCTTTGGTGTGGCTAATGCCGAAGTACTCCACTCCGTTATCAAGGACGATTCCCCCAATGAGGACGTTGTCAAACAGCTGGTCTTTCTTGTCCTGTCCAAGGAAGTACTCGCCGTTGAGGTGCTCGGCTATGCGGTCGACGGTGACGGCCTGGAGCCGTCGATCCTCTGGAAGAAGCGCCAAGACGGGTATGTCCTGGGAGCGGAGAGCTTCAGCCAGCCCGGCCTGGGCATCCTGTGTGCGGTACTTGAAGATCCGGTTGATAACCACGCCTGCCAGCCTGTTTCCGAAACCGCGGGCGGCTTCCATGATCCGCTCAGCGGTGAGATCAGGAGAGTAGCGCGCTACCAGTATTACCTGGGCGTCAAGGGCAGAGGCCAGGCTCTGCACCAGGGGAGAAGCGTCTGTTCCCTCATCAAGGAGGGCAGGCGCTTCTATTATCATGTCGTGGTCTGGCGTAGAGGCGTCGGAGATTGCCTGGGCGGTGTCTTTGGGCAGGCTGCTACCGGCGTCGGAGGGCGATACGGTCAACGGCCAGCCGGTGGGAGGCGCTGCTCCGGTAAGGGAGGCGAGGAAGGCGGAGTCCCGGCCGGCGTCGTCATTGCCGGAGACTCGCAGCGGATTGAAGGCGTGGACGGCGCGCCCCTGCCCTATAAGAAGACGGGCGAGGCCGGAGGAGAGGGCTGTCTTGCCCTCACCCGGTGTCAGTGAAGTAACGCATAGCACTGCCATTTGCCCCTCCAGAGCCGTATGAGTCCACAGCCCTACAGAGAAAGCCGCCCCTGAGCGGGGCGACATTGCTTGTCCTGGAGCGGAAGACGGGATTCGAACCCGCGACCCTCTCCTTGGCAAGGAGATGCTCTACCACTGAGCCACTTCCGCCTGCTGTCGACCGCGTGTCCAGTGCCGAGGGGCAGAGTCGAACTGCCGACACGTGGATTTTCAGTCCACTGCTCTACCACTGAGCTACCTCGGCTCAAGGTTCATAGTATGATAGCGGTGAATAGAGTGTCAAGGCAAAATGGCCGCCACACCTCTCGTGTCGTGAACATGAATGAGGCGCTCAGATGAGGCGTCCTACGGCAGGCAATTGACCACGATTCATTGACAGAGCTGGCAGGACTTACTACGATATCTGATGCTGAATAGCTCCATACTGTGAAAACGAGACGAAAATGAGCAAGAAATGGACGACTTAGACCGCAAAATCATCGAATTACTGCAAACAAACGGTAGGGCCTCCAATGCACAGATTGCACGCGAGGTGGGGGTCAGCGAGGGAACGGTACGGAGACGCCTGCGCCATTTGATTCAAAGCGAAATCATCCGTGTCTCCGCCATTCCAGACCCTGAGAAAATAGGGTATAACACCGTGGCCCTTGTCGGCATACAAGCCGACCCGGACAAGATAGATGAAGTGGCCAACAATCTGGCGAAGCTGCCGGAAACTCAATACGTCTCTCTGACAACCGGCTCCTTTGACATCTTTGTCTGGGCGGCTTTGCCAAGCTCAGAAGAGCTGGGCAACTTCCTGCGGAGCAAGGTCGGTGTTACGCCGGGGATCCGCCGCACCGAAACATTCGTCAACCTGGTCATAATAAAGAAGGGGTACGGGATAGCGGTCTAGTGGTGCATGGTTGACAAGGCCAGGCTTGGTGTTACACTAGCCAGCAATATGTCCACAAGCACCTGCACCTGTTCCTGTATGAAATAGGGGCAAGCGTTTGGAAAGCGCTTCAGCCCCTCTCAGTTTATTAGCCAAGCTGGGAGGGTTTTTTATTGCCCGCGTGGTGAGACCCGGAAAGAGAGAGGTGATATGGCAACTCAAGCCGTGCAAACAGCTATCATCCCCCCGGTAATAGAAGAGATAGACGAATACGAACATGAAGTGCGTCGCTTCCGCGACGGGGGCTGGGAACCCGACCAGTTCATGGCCTGGCGTCTGCTGAGAGGAGTCTACGGCCAGCGCCAGCCCGATGCGCAGATGTTCCGAGTGAAAATCCCCTACGGCGGCCTGACCGCCGACCAGATCGATGCTCTGGGAGTCATCGCCAGAGATTACGCGCCCTTGAAGAAGGGCCACTTCACCACACGCGAAAACATGCAGTTCCACCACATGAGCCTGGAGGGAGCCGCGGAGTCAATGCGTGTCCTTGCAGAGGTGGGACTAACCACTCGTGAGGCGTGCGGGAACACGGTGCGCAACGTAGTGGGATGTCCCATGGCGGGGGTCTGCCCGGATGAGCCCTTTGACATGACGCCGTACGCCGCTGCCTATGCCAGGTACTTTGTGCGCCATCCCGTCACCCAGAAGATGCCGAGAAAGATCAAGAGCGCCTTTTCCGGGTGCGAGAACGACTGCGCCATAACCGCCATCCATGACGTTGGCTTCCTGCCAGCCAAGAAGAACGGCCAGTTGGGCCTGAAAATGGTAATGGGCGGAGGCCTTTCCATTATGCCTCGCATTGCCCCTACCCTCTACGAATTCCTGCCGTTCGACGAGTACCTGAAGGTCTCGGAGGCGGCGCTGAGAGTCTTCGATAAGTCGGCGGAGCTACGCAAGAACCGGATGAAGGCCAGGGTCAAGTTCCTCATCGACCGCATCGGCATAGACGAATTCCGCAAGCTGGTGGAGGAAGAGCTGAAGGGAGAATGGGCCCAGAAGTCCTTTGATCCCACCCCTTTGATGAGCATCCCTGAAGAAGAGCAAGACGCCCCCAATCCCGCCGTCTTCAAGAATGGCGATGATTCACACGACAGCAAAGACCCAGAATATCAAGAGTGGCTGAGAACCAGCGTAACCAGGCAAAGACAAGCGGGTTACAACACCGTTCTGATCAAAATCCCCATAGGCGACGTATTTCATCACCAGTTCCCCAAGCTGGCCGACATTACAAGAGAGTACGCCGGCAGCAGGGCGCGCGTTACGCAGAGTCAGAACCTGATGCTGCGCTGGGTGCCCGACTCGGCTCTGAGCAGAGTCTGGGAGGACTTGAAGGACATCGGCTTTGGCGAGTCGGGTGTCGATGAGATATCGGACGTAACGTCCTGCCCTGGCACCGACAGTTGCAAGCTGGGCATAACCTCTTCAATGGGGCTGGGCTGGGAACTCCGCCGCACACTGCTGGAGGAGGTCGATACCAGCGACCCCCTGGTTCGCGGCATGCACATCAAGATGAGCGGCTGTCCCAATTCCTGCGGCCAGCATCACATAGCCAACATAGGCTTCCACGGCGGCTCGATGAAGGGGCCGGGCGGGCAGCAGGTGCCGTCCTACGAGATGTTCGTTGGCGGCGGTTACGACAACGGGGACACCCGCATTGGGCAAAGACTGAAAGGGAAAGTCCCAGCCAAACGGGCGCCGGCCATGCTGAAAGAGGTCATCCAGTTCTACAAGGACACTCGCGTGGACAATGAAACGTTCAACACCTTTGTGGACCGCGTAGGCGTGGAGCCCTTGCAGGAGATAACTGCCAAACACGCACAGCTGGTCGAGCTCAATAGAGAGACCATAGACCTGTACATGGACTGGGAACGCACCACGCTGTACAAGGTAGAGCGTGGAGAGGGCGAATGCGCCGTCTGATCATGGGCTACGCCGGTTTGAATAAACCGTTCCTCAGTTCCGCTGATGAGCGAACCTGTTCTTGTATGTGCTCCTGTTGTTATCTGGAAGGGGGACGTACAAGTTTTGCCTGACGCCTAATCACGACAAGCGAAGTCTGCCCCCCTCGGGAACAATCCAAGGGGGGCTTTATTTTTGTAGGAGAGGAGACCACTTAATTGGTAATAGAAGCAGAAATAGGAGTTGAAGAAGACCTTCAACTGGAAGCATTGAAGCTGGAACAGGCCAGCCCGCAGGAGATCCTAGAGTGGGGATTCGGACGCTACCACCCGGACATCACGCTGGCATGCAGCTTTGGCGGCATCACCGGCATGGCATTGCTGGATATGGCGGTCAAGATAGAGCCTGACGTCAACGTATTCTACCTGGACACCGGATTCCTGTTTCCTGAAACCTACTCACTGCTGGAGCAGGTGAAGCAACGCTACGAAATAGAGCCCGCGGCCTACAGGTCTCGGTGGTCTCCGATTGAACAGGCTCACGAGTTCGGCGATGAGCTGTGGAAGCACAACCCGGACCTCTGCTGCGAGATCCGCAAGGTGGAACCCAATCTACGCGCCTTGGAGGACAAAAGGGCCTGGATTGCCGGTCTGCGACGTGACCAGGCTTCGACAAGAAGGAGCCTCAAGGTAGTGGAATGGGACGATAGGTTCGGGTTGGTCAAGCTGAACCCGCTCGCGACATGGACAGAAGCGCAGGTGGTCGAATATATCAGTGCAAACGATGTCCCGTACAACCCCCTATACGACAAGGGATACCTGAGCATTGGCTGCATACAGTGCACAAGGGCGGTCAAGCCAGGGGAAGACCAGAGAGCCGGACGGTGGGCAGACTCCTCCAAAATCGAATGCGGACTCCACCTGCCTATTAAGGAGATGTCATGAACCAAGCGAACTCACGTCTGAACCACGGCGCAACCATCTGGCTTACGGGCCTATCCGGCGCGGGCAAGAGCACTATAGCCCAAGAGCTATACGGTCTCCTGAAGGGGCGGGGTAAACGGGTAGAGATACTGGACGGCGACGTGATACGGACCAACCTGAGCAAGGGCCTAGGCTTCAGCAAGGAAGACCGGGACACCAATATCAGGAGAATAGGCTTCGTCAGCAAGCTCCTAACCAGAAACGGGGTGATTGTGATAGTGGCGGCCATCTCTCCCTACCGCGAGGTCCGTGACGAGGTCCGCAGCGAGATAGGAGACTTCATAGAGGTGTTCGTTGGCTGCCCATTGGATGAGCTGGTCAAGCGAGATGTGAAGGGGCTTTACGCAAAGGCGATTGCCGGTGAACTACCCAACTTCACAGGCGTCTCCGACCCCTACGAGGAGCCTCTGAACCCGGAGGTCTCCCTTAGCACAGACAACGAGTCGGTGGAGGAGAGCACCAGCAAAGTCCTGAACAAGCTCCGGGAACTGGGATATCTTCCCGCGGAAGAGGTCTCGTTTCAACTAGCCGGGTTGCCCACAGACGACTAGGAAACCTCTGAATAAGTCACAAACACGACAAATCTGCATAGTTACACCGTCACCGTCATTCCCGTGTAGACGGGAATCCAGATGGTACGGGTGTGGACTCCCGATTTCTCGGGAGCGACGTCCGACTTGCGACAGGAAAGGAAGGAGAAGTTTTGAGTTCGACTACCGTAGCAGCGCCAGCAATCGTCTCGCCTCATGGCGGGACTCTGATCAATCGTAAAGTAGCTCCCGATGAAGAAGAGAGCTTTTTGGAACGGGCGGAAGGCCTAGCTTCTATTGAACTCGATCCGCGTCAGGCCTCCGACTTGGAGATGATCGCCATAGGAGCGTTCAGCCCGCTTCAGGGCTTCATGTCTCGCGCGGATTATGAAGAGGTGGTCGCTTCCATGCACCTGGCCTCAGGAGAAGCCTGGTCCATGCCGATCACTCTGTCCGTGGACGGGGAAACGGCCAAAGGCATTTCAGACGGCGCCGAGGTCGCGTTGAGGAACGAGGACGGCAGGCTCATAGGCTCGATGATAGTCGAGGAGAAGTACGCCTACGACAAGGAGAAAGAGGCCCGCTTGGTGTACCGCACAACGGACGAGGCCCACCCCGGAGTAGCGAACCTGTACGCTCAAGGCCCTGTCCTTCTGGGAGGCCCGGTACGATACCTGCAACAGCAGCGCCAGCTTGCGCCGTTTCACGAGTACAGGTTTGAACCGGAGGAAACGCGCCGGAGGTTCGTAGACCTGGGTTGGAAGACGGTGGTGGGCTTTCAGACAAGGAATCCGGTGCACAGAGCCCACGAATACCTGCAAAAGTGCGCCATGGAAATCGTCGATGGTCTTCTGCTTCATCCCCTGGTGGGCGCCACCAAGGACGACGACATACCGGCGGACGTGCGTATGCGATGCTACGTAGCCATCCTGGAGAACTACTATCCCAAGGACCGCGTGCTCCTTTCCGTCAACCCTGCCTTCATGCGCTATGCAGGGCCAAGAGAAGCCATATTCCATGCCCTGGTGAGGAAAAACTACGGCTGCTCGCACTTCATAGTAGGCAGAGACCACGCCGGCGTCGGCAGCTACTACGGCACCTACGACGCGCAGTACATATTCAGCGAGTTCAAACCCGGCGAACTGGGCATACAACCCTTCTTCTTTGAAAACTCCTTCTACTGCACGGAGTGCAGAGGTATGTGTACGTCCAAGACCTGCCCACATGGCGATGACACACACGTCTTCTTAAGCGGGACGCAGGTCAGGGCTATGCTGAGCCGCGGGGAGTTTCCGCCCGAAGAGTTTACCCGACCAGAGGTGGCGTCGATACTGGCGGAAGCGTACAGGGATAGCTAGCGGCGCTGTAGTTTTCTGCGCAGCTTCTCCCAGAGGTTGGCGGGCGGCGGTTCGTCAATAAGCTGACCCCGCCACCTCTTCTCGTAGGAGCCGCCGGGATTGATGAAGAACAGCGAATAGCCCAGTATGAAGATGACCACGGCTCCCCAGCCAATCAGAGGCGCAAGAATGCCCGGCATGCTGGAATTGAACAGAAGCGCGATGAGAAGCAGCACCACGCTGGTCAGCATTATCCTTCCCGGCGTGATACTCCAGCCCTTGCCAGCAACGGAACGGAATAATGCCTTGAACGGGCCGCGACTGGCCCTTGGCTTCTTGGGCTCAACCGTTTCGTACTGCCCCTCTATTTGACTCAGTAAATCCTCGATCTCGCGTCGATACTTCTCAGGCATGCCCCCTCCTCCCAACGGGTGGAACGCACTTTTTCAACGTTTTATCGAGAAGACTTTTCTTTTGAATGGATAGCGTGGCCCCGTATATTCCAGGGTTCTCTAAGTATAGCATACAGAAATTCAATTCAAGGCTAACCCACCAGCTAAATGCGGGGTATAATATTCTGTAGGAAGGTTTCTGCAACCGTCCCGGGATACCCGCCTAAACGGTATGACCCTTCGGCTATGCTCAGGGTAAACTCCCCGCCCCGCGCCACCAGATTGCTTCGTTCACTCGCAATGACGAGGGGACGGGGGGGGGGCGCGGCAGGGTGTAGAGAGTATAATAGGAGTATGTTCGATAATCTTCCCATATTTTACGCCTTCTCAGCCGGCATGGTGGCCACCATCAACCCCTGCGGATTTGCCATGCTGCCGGCTTACATCGCCTACCACCTTGGACTGGCAGACGAATCGAAGAGCGCGCTGGCCCGTTCCACCTACGGAACGGCCATGGGTCTGGTGGCTACGCTGGGGTTCGTGACGCTGTTTGGCAGTGTGGGACTGATCATTTCGGCGGGCGGGAGATTCATAATAGAGTTCTTCCCCTACTGGGGCCTGGGAGTAGGAATCATACTGGTCCTTCTTGGGCTATTCCTTCTCATTAGCGGAAAGCACATCAGCATTCTAGCGGCCAGCCGGTTCCAAGGGCCGAGGACAATCAAGGGCGTGCGGGGATTCTATCTATTCGGCGTTGGCTACGGCTTGGCCTCTCTCAGCTGTACGCTTCCCATATTCCTAGTGGTGGTAGGCAGCGCGCTTGGCCTGGGAGGGATAATACCCGGCCTGATCCAGTTCGTCAGCTATGGACTGGGCATGGGCGCAATAATAATCGGCGTTACCCTGAGCGTTGTCTTCTTCAAGACCGCGGTGGCCAACGGGCTGCGGGTCATCATGCCCCACGTTGAAACCATAGGCGCAGCAGCGCTGGTGCTGACGGGGGGATACCTGGTGTACTACTGGACTCTTGGCTCGGGGAAGGAGCTTCTGTTTACGTAGCCTTGGCTATTCTAGGCATGCCGCATCAACGCTGATGAGGTGTGAATAATGATACGAGACCGAGAAATTAGCTCAGAAAAAGATTATGACGCCGCATTAACTAGAGTGACTGAGCTCATGGATGCGCTGTCCAGTCCCGAAGGACAGATAGATGATGCAAGCGACCCTAACCGAGTCGAATTAGAAGCTCTTACCAATCTTATTGAGCTTTACGAGGATCAACATCATCCTATCGACCATTCTAATTCAGTCCTCCCCCGGAACCTCTTTGACAGGTTCCAATCCAAAGCGCTAAAGCGAGGACGGGGTAGCAGAAATCCCACCGCATCGAAAAAGCAGCCAACCAAGTCTGCCTAGTGGTTCGGTCCTAACGCTCACGCCCATCCTAGCGCATATAAGCGCGAGTCCCATTTGGGGGGTCAAGCTAATTTGGCACACAGGGGGGTAATTCCCCCAACCGTTCTATAAGCTGGGCCGGAATCCATACCCTACTCCCTCAACTACCCATCGCCGGGGACCAGGTATTCCTTGGGAACCTCCGCAGGTCTTAAGGAGTTCTTCACCAACCGTAAAGCCTTGTCCGGATATACCGTGGAGAGCAGACCACTGGCGTACATCATGTAGCCGGCGTCCACCATAAGCTGTGGATGTTTGGGCCGCAGCGAAAACGGGTCGTTGCGATCAAACATGCATTCGGCGAGTATGATCTCCGGGTTGCGCCCAAAGGCAAGAACACCGCCGGTGCCTATCAGCGTCCCCACCTGGGTTAGGTCTTTGCCCCTCTGCACCATAACGGTTGTGCCAAAGTCGGTCCTGGCCGTTTCCAGCCGTCCGGCGTGGCGCTCCGCAGCGATGAAAGAGGCGGCCGCGGCCATCTTGGTGTCCATTTCCCACTCATCCGAGACGTGGGGCAAAGTGGAGGTATTGGCGGTGAGGTATTCCATGCGCAGAAGGGCTTCGTTGCTCTCCAGCGCCATTCGAATGTTCCTGGGCATGATGCTGCGACTCACGGCGTCTATCAAGGACCTGGCGCTGACGCGCAAGCCAAGGTCGCCTTCCACTGTCCTTTTGGCAAACGGCTCGTCGAGGCCCATCATCCTGACCTCCGCCTCCACCGGAAGGCCGCTGGCCGCGGTATGGACGTCCGTGGTAGCGCCGCCTACGTCCACGACCATCGTGTCGCCGATCCCCGGCTCCGTCTCGGTGCCCGAGGCCAATAGATCCGTTATCTTGAGCACGGCCATTGGCGTAGGCATTACCAGGTTGCCCACGTAATCAATCGCACGTTCCAGACCCTTGGCCTCCACGATGTGCTTGACGAAGACCTCGCGAATCATCTCCCTGGCGGGATCGACGTTTAGGGTATTCATCTCCGGCATCACGTTCTGGCAGAGGTAGGGCTGATTCCCGCCTTGTCTCAATATCCGGCTTACTTCATCGCCTACGTCCACATTGCCGGCAACGACCACGGGAGCCTTCACCTTGGAGGACGCTATTTGCTGGGCATTTTGCAGGATGACCTCCCTATTGCCGCCATCCACACCACCGGCCAAGAGTATGATGTCCGGGTTCATCTCCTCCAACTGCCTGACCTTGCGGAAGTTCAATCCTCTGTCGAAAACGTCGATCACCCTGGCGCCTGCGCCAAGAGCCGCCCGGTTGGCGGCTTCCGAGGTCAGTCTAGCAATGAGGCCCACGGCGACCATACGCAGGCCACCGGCAGCGCTGGAGGATGCCAGTTTGAGCGAGACGTTGTCCAGGTTTACCTGGGCTTTGAGCACTCCCAGCGCCCGGGAGAGGCCCTGGAGCACGTCCGTGTCCACCGTACTGGGAGCCTGCGCCCGACCCACGGGGCGGTCCGTTTCAAGGTCTACGGCGGTGACTTTGGTGTAGGTACTGCCGAAATCTATGAGAAGAGCCAGAGACATGCGGCGCCTCTGGCTAAGCCGGTCGCCACCTGAGGTCCGGCTGACGTGCGGCACGGGCCTCATCCAAGCGGGATACGGGGGTTGTGTGCGGGGCGTCGTGGAGAAGATCGGGGTCTTCCTCAGCCTCGCGAGCTATGCGGAGCATCGCGTCTATGAAAGCGTCCAACGTCTCCTTGCTTTCGGCCTCGGTGGGTTCAACCATGAGGGCTTCGTCCACAATGAGGGGGAAGTACATGGTGGGGGCGTGGAAACCGTAGTCCAGCAACCTCTTGGCAATATCCAAGCCTCGCACGCCGTTCTTCTTCTGCCGGGTTGCCGACAACACGACTTCATGCATGCAGAGGCGATCGTAGGAAAGGTCGTAAGCGGACCTCAGTTTGGCCAGTAGATAGTTGGCGTTGATAACCGCATTTTCGCTGATCTGGCGAAGGCCGTCCGCGCCCAAGGAGCGGATGTAAGTATACGCCCTGACCAGCACACCGAAGTTCCCGTGGAAGGCGCCCAGCTTGCCTATGGTGTGCGGCGCGACTGCCAGAGTGTACCGCTCGCCCTGAGACGACTCTTCCCTCACCACCACCGGCGCGGGCAAGAAGGGGGCAAGCTTGTCACCCACCGATACGGGTCCTGCGCCGGGCCCGCCGCCACCGTGCGGCGTACTGAATGTCTTGTGAAGATTGATGTGAACAACGTCGAATCCCAAGTCGCCCAGCTTGGTCTGGCCCAAGATAGCGTTCATGTTTGCGCCGTCGCCGTAGACAAGGCCTCCGGCTTTGTGCACGGTGTCGCATATCTCCAGGATGTCCGTTTCAAACAGGCCCAAGGTACTGGGCAAGGTGAGCATGATGCCTGCCAAGTCTTCGCCTGCCGACTCCTTCAGAGCGGCTATGTCCATGTTGCCGCGGTCATCGGAAGGAATGGCCTTGACCTCGAATCCGCCCATAGCCGCCGACGCCGGGTTCGTGCCGTGCGCGCTATCCGGTATAAGCATGAGCTTTCGTTTATCATCGCTCCTGCTGTCGTGATAGGCGCGTATCATGAGCACCCCGGCCAGCTCCCCCTGAGCGCCGGCCATGGAGGCCAGGCTGGTGGCTTTCGTCCCTGTTACATCGGTAAGGTACTGCTGCAGCCTGTACATGACCTTCAACGCCCCTTGAGAAAGCTCGGCGGGATTCATGGGGTGCAGATGGGCCATGCCGGGCAAAGACGCCACCATCTCGTTTATCTTGGGGTTGTACTTCATGGTGCAACTGCCCAGCGGATAGAAGTTGGTGTCGATGGAGTAGTTGAGCTGGCTGAGCCTGGTGAAGTACCGCACCACCTCAGGCTGCGAAACCTCCGGCAACTCCAGGTCGTCCCTCAACAAGTTCGCATCCGGCAGAGGCTGCTCGTCAACGTCAAGCGCGGGCATGATTATGCCGCGACGCCCCGCCGCGCTGCGGTCCATCAGCAAGTCCGAGTCGGTCATTTCCGTTCTTCTTTCAGTTGCCATTCCGCTAAGCGATCTCCGATAAGGCCTGAGCCAAGTCCTCTATCTCTTTCTTTGAGTTGACTTCCGTGACACAGATGAGCAGACCATTGGGCACCTGGTCGCTGACGTCCAAACCTCCGATGATTCCCCGCTCCCAAAGAGCGGCGTTGATCTCGGAGGGCGGTTTGGGACACTGCACCACGAACTCCTGGAAGAACGTACCCTCCAGGGGCAGTGAATAGCCCGGTATCCCTTCTATGAGAGACGCGGCGTAGTGTGCCTTGTGATAGCAAAGCCCGGCGACCTCTCCAAGACCCTGCTTGCCAAGTGTGGCCGTGTATACCGTGGTCATGAGAGCAATCAGAGCGGTAGAGGTGCATATGTTGGACGTGGCGCGCTCCCGGCGTATGTGCTGCTCTCTTGCCTGGAGAGTCAGTACATACGCGGTACGTCCTTGCGTATCCACCGTCCTACCCACAATCCGCCCCGGCATCTGTCGGATAAACTCATTCCTGCAGGTGAACAGGCCCACATAAGGCCCGCCAAAGCTGACGGGAACGCCAAGAGGCTGACCCTCCGCGGTAACTATATCGGCGCCATAGCTGCCGGGGGGCTTGAACATGGCGGCGGCTATTGGATCCGTGGAGGCTACGGCCAGAGCGCCAGCGTCGTGGGCGGTACTCACAATGCTCTCAAGGTCCTCAACATAGCCGAAGAAGTTGGGACTCTGCACAACTAGGCACGCCGTATCCGGTTCCAAGGTGGGTGAATTCTGCTTCACCGGATATATCTCAACGCCCTGGGGACGGGTGTACGTCCTCAGCACGTCAATATAAGGAGGGGATACGGTGTCCAGATACGCCACCTTGTAGCGACGCTTCACCCTGCAGGCCATTAGAGCGCCCTCGGCCAGGCTGCTGGCGCCGTCGTACATGCCGGCGTTGGCCACGTCCATATCCAAGAGCTGGCTGACCATGGTCTGAAACTCGTAGGCGGATTTCAAGGTGCCCTGGCTTACCTCCGGCTGGTAGGGAGTGTACGCGGTGAGGAACTCTCCCCGGCTGACAATGGCCTGTACGGTCGCCGGTATGAAGTGACGATAAGCCCCTGCACCCAGGAAGCAGGGGCCCTGGAACGCATGGCTGTTCTCGCCGGCAAGCGCTTGAAGCTCTTGGCCAAGCTCCAATTCCGACAAAGCGGGCGGGATGTTCAGCGAAGGCTGTCGATAGCCCTCCGGTATGTCCTGGAACAGCTCACGAACAGAGGAAACGCCGATTGCCTTGAGCATCTCCTGGCGATCGGCGACGGTATTCGGAATGTACGGGTGTTGAAGGGAGACGTTCTCCATCCGGGCTACTACTCTAACTCCGAAAGGTAGCTTTCGTACTCTTCAGCACTGAGGAGGTTGCCCAGCTGGGCCTGGTCTATGCCAGCCATGCGAACCATCCAGCCGCCGGAGTACGGGTCCTCATTGACGAGTTCAGGCTTGTTTTCAAGCTCTTTGTTGGCTTCCACTATCTCTCCGGACAGCGGACTGAACAGGTCCGAGACGGCTTTTACGGACTCTATCTCTCCCAGTTTCTGAAACTGTTTAACGGTGGCGCCAGCATCGGGCAAGTCCACGTAAACAACGTCGCCAAGCTGGTCTTGGGCATACTGGGTAATGCCCACTACAGCATGGCCTTCGCTTTCAATCAGGACCCACTCATGCTCCTTGGAATAGCGTCTATCAGTGGGGTTCATCAGGTCCTCCTACGGGAATAGAACGGAAGGTCAACAACCGTGGCCTCCACCACCCTGCCGCGCACGTCCACGTCAAGCCTTGCGCCCGGAGAAGCCATATCGGTTTGAACATATCCCAAGCCAATATAGCTGTCAAGCGAAGGGGAATAGCCCCCGCTGGTCACCTCGCCAACTGCAGACCCATCCCTGAGTATTTGGTACCCGTGCCTAGGCACTCCCCTGCCGACCATGGTAATGCCCACCAGCTTTCGCTTTAAGCCTTCTTCCAGGCTACGCTGCAAAGCCGCTGAGTATATGGCTTCTTTATCCATGTAGACGAATCTGTCCAGTCCAGCCTCCAGCGGGTTGACCGAGGCGTCCATGTCAGACCCGTGCAACATCAGGCCCGCTTCCAGACGCAATACGTCCCTGGAGCCCAAACCGCAGGGGGCAGCGCCCATCTCCATCAGCCGCTGCCATAAAGCGGCGCTTTGCGCAGCGTCAGGCATTATCTCGAAGCCGTCCTCTCCGGTATATCCTGTCCTGGCTACGTAGGCGGATATGCCGTCGACGTCCGCCCTAGCGATGCGGAACGGCCTCAGCGATTCGGACAGGCCCGGTGAAAGTTTATCCATGGTTTCCGCGGCCAGCGGGCCCTGGTAGGCGATCATGCCGATCTCAAAGGTGCGGTCATCCAGCGTGACATCCTTGAACTTGGTGTCGCGCCAGGTCTCCAAGGCGCTCCACACGTCCGCCCTGTTGGCCGCGTTGCATATCAGCATGTACTCTTCATCGCCCAGCCGGTAGATGATCCCATCGTCCAATATGCCCCCGTTCTCGGTGCAAACCAGAGTGTAGCGGGCCCGATTATGCCGCAAAACGGGCACATTGGCAGTGGTCAACCAGTTCAAGAGATTAACGGCATCGGAGCCCTGCAACATGATGCGGCCCATGTGCGACACATCAAACAGGCCGGAGCCGGAGCGAACGGCTCGCGCTTCGGCCAGAATACCTTCGAATTGGATGGGCATCTCCCATCCGGCAAAATCAACCATTTTGCCGTTCAAAGAGACGTGCGTATCAAACAGCGCAGTGCGAAGAAGCGTCTCAGTCAATTGCGTTCTCCATATGAAAATGGTACTTGGCCGTTCAATGCAGTGTCAACGTGTAATGTTTTCAAATATGGGTAACGCTGCAGCAATACGGCAAGCGGGGTGGTAGACAAATGGATTCCCGCTCGGAGGCGGGAATGACGGGTCGTGGTGGCACTGGCCTATAAGCCCGGCAACTCGTATACTAGCGTTTATGAACAGGTTGCCCCTACACCACTTACACCAGCAGCTTGGCGCATCCTTTACAGGCTTGGCGGACTGGGAAGTACCAGCCACCTACAAAGACGCAGCCAGCGAGTACAGGGCTGCGACGGAAGGCGTTGCCCTCATCGATAGGTCGTACTTGGGAAGGTTCCGCGTCCAGGGGAAGGACGCCTTGGACCTGCTAAACAGGCTATCGACCTACAAGGTGGACGTGCTGCCGGAAGGAACAGGGGCGGCCACGGTGCTTCTCACCAACAAGGGGCGCGTCATAGACCTGCTGCATCTGTTCGCTACAGAAGACGGCCTCCTGATGACGACAAGCCCGCACATCAGGCAGCGCGTGGCGGAGTGGGTAGAGCTGTACACCTTCCTGGAAGAGGTTTCGCTGGAAGATGTCACGGAGCGAACGGCCATGCTGACGCTTCTCGGTCCCGAGGCCGAGGGGCTGCTGCAACGCCTCTTCAGCATACACACGGCCCAGCTGGAACTTTACGGCAGCGCCAAGGCGTCGCTAAACGGCAGGGACGCAACGCTGCTCAGAACAGACCCGCTCGATTCACCCGGCTACGACATTATTGTAGCCGCGGAAGACGCCGAACGTATATGGCAAGCGCTGGTAGACGGTGGCGCCACTCCGGTTGGCGAAGAAGCGTACAACGCGCTGCGCATCCAGGCAGGAATTCCCAGGTACGGTTGGGAGCTGAGCGAGGCGGTGAACCCCTGGGAGGTCAATCTTGACCGCTACATCCACTTCGAAAAGGGGTGCTATACGGGCCAGGAGGTAGTCCTTCGACTGTTCAACTACAACAAAGTGCAACGAAAGCTCGTTTCTCTACGGCTGACGTCGGGTGACGCAGAGAAGGGAACAAAGCTCCAGGCTGAGGAAAAAGACGCCGGATGGGTGTCTTCCTCGGCGATCCATCCCCTGACCGGGCAAGCTATAGGACTGGGCGTGGTGCGTTCCGCCCATATCAAGGAAGGCGCCACTCTGCAAGTGGTCGACATGGCAGGAGCCATCTTAGGTCAAGCCGCTGTGGAAGAGCTTCCTCAGAAAGAACCGGCGTTCAGCCGGTGAGCACAGGGGCAAATCCCCGGCATCGTCACAGAATGTGAGTGAGCTTGCTCAACACGGCAACCTCCGCTTTGAGACGCGCCGCTACAGCACCAAGCCGCCGTCCACGGCAAAGGCCTGGCCCGTGATGTAGGAGGCCTCTTCACCGGCAAGAAAGGCCACGAAGCCGGCTACGTCCCGCGGAGAACCCAGGTGTCCCATAGCGATACGGCTGGTGACCACCTCCATCATCTCCTCTGTCATCGTCCTAGTCATTTCGGTCTTGATGAAACCCGGAGTAAGCGAGTTAACCGTTATATTGCGCGAGGCAATCTCCCTTGCCAGGCTCTTGGTCAACCCGACCAAGCCAGCCTTGGAAGCGGCGTAATTGGCCTGGCCAACGTTGCCCACCAAACCAACTATGGACGATATGATGATGATCCGGCCCCAGCGTTTCCGCAGCATGGTCTTGGCAGCAGCGCGACAGCAGAGGAAGGCCCCTTTCAGGTTGACCGCTACCACATCGTCCCAGTCCGATTCCGACATGCGAATAAGGAGGCTGTCCTTGTTGATGCCCGCGTTATTGACAAGGATGTCCACGCCGCCCCAATCGTCCTCCAGTATGCGGAACATATCCTGCACCTGCGCCGAGTCTGTGACATCGGCGGCCAGCAGCATCGCCTCCGAACCGGCATGGCGTATCTCTCCAGCGACTTCCTCGGCTCGCGCCTTGTCCGAGTTGTAGTGCACACCGAGGCGCGCGCCTTGCGAGGCGAGCTTCAACGCTATTTCACGACCAATACCGCCGGATGCACCCGTAACCAGGGCCACCTTCCCATGCAATGGGCGTTCCTGAGTCACTTTGTCGCCTTGTCCGAGATATCGAGCCCCGCCAGCTCGTTCCTCATCGCCTCGAGCAGTCCGGCGTTAACAATTCGCTCGGCAAGCTTGGCGGCTTCCGCTACGCTTGCGGCGCTGGCGCGTCCGTGGCCAACGATCACCGCGCCGTCCACGCCGAACAGGGGGCCGCCGCCACCCACCTCAGCGGGGGCGGTTATGGCGGCAAGCTCCCCCGATATTCCTTCCAAGGCTTGGGAGGGCAGCCAATGACCCAATGCCTCGGGCAGATACCGGCGCAGCGCCATACCCAGTCCCTCGGCGTATTTCATCAACACGTTGCCAACGAAACCGTCGCAGACCACCACGTCGGCCTTGTCCAAAAAGAGATCCATGCCCTCCACGTTGCCCACAAAGTTGAGGCCGCTCTCCTTGAACAGAGGATAGGCCTCCTTGGTCTGGCGGTTCCCCTTCCCTTCCTCCTCGCCCACGCTCAAAAGGCCGACTCTTGGCGTCTGAACGCCCTGCATGGTGCGCGCAAAGGCGACTCCCAGCGCGCCAAACCCCAGGAGTTGGATGGGTCGGCAGTCCACGTTGCTGCCCAGATCCATGAGCAGAGTTTGGGAGAGCTTGCCGAACAGCGGCCCGCCTATCGCCGGGCGGTCTATGCCTTCCAGCAAGCCCAACACCAGCGTGGCAGAAGCCATGGAGGCGCCGGTAGGGCCCATGGACACCACCGCCTGCGCTTCGCCGGTCTTGAGCAGCTTGGTTGCCGCCACTATGGAGGCATTGGGTTTCTCCCTGATAGCCCGTACCGGGTTGTCCGTCTCTTCTATTGCCCCCTGTGAAGGCACAACCGTGATATCCAGGCCGCCCGCATCCAAGCGAGACAGCTCGGCTTCCAAGGCGTCCTGGTCTCCAACAAGCAGAACGTGGTAGCCGTACTCCCCGGCAGCCTGCACAGCGCCGGCCACAGGTTCCATGGGGGCAAAGTCCCCGCCCATAGCATCGATAGCGACTCTGAACTTGCCTGCTTCTGACATTCCCTGTCCTTTCAAGAATTTCTTACCAACAGCGACGCCTCTCCCGTGATGACGTCCTCTCCGTCCACTTTGCGGCATCCAACTGTGCAGTTTACCCTATTGCCGTCCTCACCGTTAGCGATATCTTTCACCTCACCAAAAGTAACCACTTGATCGCCCGGATAGACCGGCGCCCGGAAACGGACCTTCAAACGTCCTGTATCCAGCCAGTCGCTGCCGAACTCCTTGGTCAGCATCTCTGAAATGAAGGCCAGCACGAGCATGCCGTGAACCACTATGCGTCCAAAGGTGCTATGGGAGGCAAACTCAGCGTCCAAGTGCACCGGGTTGTAATCGCCCGAAACCTTGGCGTAACGGTTGATCTGGTCCTGGGTAACAGACCTGACCAGCTCCGGCAGTGAAGCGCTCTCTTGCAATGGTCTACTCATCTTTTGTAAACACTATCAACGTGCTGCGGCCATCCAGCACGGGCGACGATTGATTGCCGGTAATGTTGAACTCCAATACTATGAAACGACCGCCCTTGCCCCTCTGGCTGGACTGGACGATTCTGGCGTGGCAGAACACGCTTTCCCCAACGCTGGCGGCACGGTGCGACTCCAACTCCTGCGATACGTGCACTGCGCCTTCGGGAAGGCCCATGCCCGCGAGAATAGTCCTGATCCCCAGAGCGGCCAGAGCCGTGGTTGGCACGTAACCCTCTCCGTAGACGGGTGATTCCGCTCCCACTATGGAGAGGTATTCGTCCAGCATGGCACGGTCAAGGACGAAGCTTTCCGCCTTCAACTCGCTGCCTGCCGTTAGTTCATGTTCGTTCATGATCCCAATAAACCGTCCACTTCAAAACGGCACAGATTATAAGGGTGAGTATGCTAACATGCCAGTGATTGAAGCGCTATTGAACGGAATCTCGTCCTCATTGCAAATGCCTATCCCAGCAACAGTCAGCCACAGAGACCTCTTGGAACGCGCCTGGGTAGTCCTGGTGGATACCGCCAGGGCAGGCAAGACCATCTCCTACAGCGAGCTTGCCCTAGCGGTGGGACTGCCCCACCTGCAGCGCAGCATTCACAGAAGGGTAGTGGGGCCGCTCTGTTCACGCGTCTGCCAACCCAACGGTTATCCGGACATAGCCAGCCTGGTGGTGCGAAAGGACAGCGGACGCCCCGGCGACGGCTGGTGGAGCGAAGCGGGCGGCCTCAATATGGAGATGTGGCGAGACGAACTAGCGCGGGTACACGCCTTTCAGTGGCCTGATCATCTGCCTCTTTGATAGAGTGTAGGCATCATTCCAGCGTGGGAGGCGTCATGCCCGTAGAATTCATCAATCCAGCCGCAATACACACCCCAACCGGGTATAGCCACGTAGCAAAAACCGGCAACCTGGTTTCCATAGCCGGTCAGCTCTCCATAGACAAGGATGGCAACGTCGTCGGTGAAGGAGACATTCAAGCGCAGACCAAACAAGCTCTGTCCAACCTGGAAGAGGCGGTGAAGGCATCCGGAGGCACCAAGGAGGACATTGCGGCCATTCGCGTCTATATGACAAACCGCGACGACCTGGAGGGGATGCGACAGGCCCGTGCCGGATTTTGGGGAGACACCCCGCCGGCGAGCACTTTGCTCTTCATCAGCGGACTGGTGCGGACGGAGTTCCTCATCGAGATAGAAGCGCTGGCCGTGGTGGAGGGATGAACGGAGTTCCGGCTTAACGGACTCACGAGCACCTTTGAAACCCATGCCTCAAGAGACATCGCCTCATACTCTACACGGGAAGGAAAAGGCCCAATACGTGGCCGGCATGTTTGCCCGCATTTCACGGCGATACGACCTTCTGAACACCGTGATGACCGGGGGAATGCATCACCGATGGCGCAGGCTTACAGCGCGCCTGGCCGTGGAAGGATTGGAAGGCACAGCCCTCGACGTGGCCACGGGCACCGGCGATCTGGCCTTCTCATTGGCACGGCGCAGCGAGGTGAACTACACCGTAGGCGTCGACTTCGTGCCTGAGATGGTGGCGCTTGCCGCCCTGAAGGCGAACCGGCTTCGGCTATCGGGCCAAACCCTTTTTACGCAGGGGGACGCATTGGCCCTACCGTTCCAGGACGATAGCTTCATTTGTGCCACTTCTGGATTCAGCATGCGCAACGTGGTGGACGTGCCGCTGGCGGTGACGGAAATGACCAGAGTGGTGAAGCCCGGCGGGAGAGTGGCGGTTATGGAGATAACCCAGTTTCAGAAGAACGGCCTCTTCCCCAAGCTGTTCCGGTTCTACTTCCACAGGATAGTGCCGTTGATCGGAGGGCTGATCGGGGGAGACCGTGAAGCGTACACCTACCTGCCGCGTTCCGTAGACCAGTTCCCTACTGCGGAGGCGTTTGCAGCACTGATGGTGCAGGCCGGACTGAAAAACGTGCGGTACCTGAGAGTCGGCATGGGTTCGGTGGCGGTCTACGTCGGAGAAAAGCCGCACTGACGCATTTTATGGCATTGGTTTATACTGGGAATCACCCTTGACGTAACACGGAGGCAAAGATGCCGATTATTCACTCGGGAGAAGTACCGCCGGACGAGCTTTCAGGCAATACGCGACAGACTCTAATCAATGGAGACCTGGGAGCAACCGATCTTACGGTATTCCAACTGGACGTACCGCCGGGAGGAGAGATCCCCCTGCACATCCACCCGGGTCACGAGGAGTGTATGATCGTTGTGGAGGGTACTCTTGAAGCAGTGGTAGACGACCACGTGGAGCAGGTAGGCCCAGGCGATACAATACTGGCCCCCAGCGACGCCAAGCATTCCCTAACCAACAAGAGCGATAAGCCGGCCAGGTTCATTGCCATCTTCCCGACAACCGACGTGCAGCGTCACTTCTTAGACTCGTAGCGCGGTTGCCCGTCGGGGCAGCGAGTGATAGATTGGCCGTCCATAACGCAAGTGAACCTTTGAAGGAGTAGATATGGAATACCGTCAACTAGGAAATTCAGGTCTCAAGGTTTCAGTAGTGGGCTTGGGCTGTAACAACTTCGGTGGAAGAGTCGACGCCCAAGGCACGGAACGCGTCATCAACCAGTGCATAGAAGAAGACGTCAACCTCCTTGATACCGCCAACATGTACGGCGGTGGCCTATCGGAAGAGTACATGGGCAAAGCCCTCAAGGGTAAGCGCCACCAGGTACTGCTGGCCACCAAGGCAGGCATGAGCGTCGGAGACGGCCCCAACCAGAGCGGGACCTCTCGCAAGCACCTCATGCAAGAGGTGGAGACCAGCCTGCGCAAGCTGCAGACCGACTACATAGACCTGTACCAGATCCATCGCTACGACCCGAACACGTCGGCGGAAGAGACCATGCGTACCCTGGACGATATGGTGCGCCAGGGCAAGGTGCGGTACATAGGTTGCTCCAACTACACGGCGTGGCAGATGGTGGAAGCCGCGGGGGTAACTAGCGCCCTGAACCTGGAGCCTTTCGTCAGCTCACAGCCGGAATACAGCATGATAAAACGAGCGGTGGAGAAGGAGGAAGGGCCCACGGCGGCAAGGCTGGGCATGGGAATCCTTCCCTACTTCCCACTGGCCAGCGGGTTCCTTACCGGCAAGTACAAGCGGAACCAGCAGGCGCCGGAGGGCACACGCCTGGCGGGCAACGCACAGCGGGCGCAGGAAACACTCACCGACCGCAACTTTGATCTCCTGGAAACGCTGGAAGAGTTCGCCGCCGAGCGTGAGCGAACCATGGTGGAGCTTGCCATTGCCTGGCTTTTGGCTAATCCGGCGGTGAGCAGCGTCATTTCCGGCGCTACCAAGCCGGAACAGGTTACCGCCAACGCCAAAGCCGCCGACTGGCATCTAACACAGGAAGAGAAAGCTCAACTGGACTGCATTTTAGAAGAGCACGGATTCTGAACAGACTCTACGTTGAAAGCTCAGGTCTGACGCATGGAATCCGGTCTAATCCATCAGTACGTTAACCTGGAGAGCACAGGCCGCGTACACTACGTCACGGCCGGCCACGGCCCGCCCCTAGTGCTGCTCCACGGACTGGGAGCCTCTGCGGTTGCCTGGCACAGTAATTTTTCCGCACTTGCCTCCAGGTACACGGTCTACGCACCGGACCTCCCCGGCCACGGCGATACAGCCAAGCCCGACATCGCCTACGGTCTGGACGTAGGCGTGGAATTCCTCCCCGAGTTCCTGGACGCGCTTGGCTTGGATGGGAACGTTACGCTGATGGGCAACTCGGCTGGGGGAATGCTTGCAATGGCGTCCGTACTGAAGCAACCCGAAAGGTTCAGAGCCATGGTCTTGATTTCGCCGGTGGGCCTTGGCCGCGAGCTGGGACTGCCCATCCGCCTGGCATCCCTTCCCCTGATAGGAAAACCGCTCCACAAGCTGGACGGCAAAAGCAAGACAAGATTTGTGCAGCGCATCTTCCACGACAAGAGCGCCCTGCATCCGGAGGTCCACCGGGAGCTGATACGAGTCCGCTCCGTCCCTGAAGCGCTCCGCACCGAGCTTTCAGTGATCCGCCGCAGCGTCACCTTCCGCGGTCTGCGGAAGTCGCTGGTTGTCGCTCACCATGACCTCCTTAACTTGCCGGTGCCCACCCTCCTGGTGTGGGGCAAACAAGACAAGATAATCCCGGTGAAACAAGCGCAGCTTGCGGCTGAGCAATATCCCTCCATAGAGGTGCGTATATTCCAAGATTGCGGCCACTGGCCGCAAATGGAGCAATCGGAGGGCTTCAATCAGGCCGTTCTGGCTTTTCTAGACCGCGTCTACACCACCGAAAGGGAGTCCGCCCTTACGTGACTCCTGAAGCAGATAAAACACGCCCCGTATGGATGCGATTGTCCTCTGTCGCGGGGCCTTGGATGAGCGTCATGATGCTGGCGCTCAGCGTCGTCATAATCATGGCGGCGTTTCTCCTCAGCGACCGCATACCCGGCGTTGATTCTCTGGGGTACCCCGCCGTATTTCTGGTCTCTCTGTTCGGCAACGCTACGTTGATTGTTCCCGTGCCGGCCTTTGCGGTGGTCTGTACCGGCGGGACTATTCTCAATCCGCTTCTGGTGGGAATACTTGGCGGAACCGGGCAGGCGTTGGGAGAAATGACTGGCTACATCGCCGGTTTTGGCGGGCAGGGCTTCTTTCAAAAGGGCAGGTACTATCAGAGGATCAATAGCTGGGTGGCAAGACGAGGCTGGGTAGCCATAGTCCTGCTGGGGGTGATACCAAACCCCATCTTCGACTTCGCGGGGTTGGCGGCGGGCGCTCTGCGCATGCCTGCCTGGCAGTTCCTCGCCGCCGCCGCGGCGGGGAAGACGATCCGAGCAATCGTCATAGCTTACGGTTGCGCTTGGGGAATAGACCTCTTGGGTATCCCCGACCCGGCATCTTGACAGCTCCGTTTTTGACAGGGCAAACGTGGCTTTGCTACACTTTGGCATAGTTATTATTGATTTTGTCCCGAATGCCTGCGAGTGGATTTGACGAAGGGTTGCCGGAGATGTTTCCCCTATAATTACCCGGCGAAATCATCAAATCTTGTCGCTGGGAGAGAAGGGGTGGTAGAGGAGGAATTATTTGACTATTTCCAATCTATTCCCTCGCCTCATTGGAGCTATACTGCTGGGATTGGGGGGATGGCCGCTTGGCGTCGCTGTAGGCGACACCGTTGACGTTACCAGCGATGTTCCCCTCGGTCTTGCCGGCACGCTGATTGGAGCCGTCGTTGGTGCTATTGCCACCCCGTACGTATCCAGGGCGTTCATAGAAAGCACGGTCAACGCATCCCGCAACATCTCCACGGCCAGGCTCGCTGCGGCGTCGCTGGGGCTTGTCGCCGGTCTGGTTATCGCCATATTGATCTCCTTGCCATTCGCAAGAATCCCCGGCTGGCCCGGCGTTTGGCTGCCCATTGTCCTCAACCTGTTGTTCGCCACGGCAGGCGCAGCCATTGCGGTGAGCAGGGAGCGTGATTTCCTACAGCTCTTCCCTCAAGCCGACAACTCTCAGGCCCACTCCGCAGCCTCCAACGGCAAGATAGTTTTGGACACCAGCGCCATCATAGATGGACGCATCGCGGATATCTCAGAGAGCGGCTTCATCAACGGAGCGCTGGTGATACCCCGGTTTGTTCTGGATGAACTGCGGCACATCGCCGACTCCAGCGACTCGCTGCGTAGAAACAGAGGACGGCGCGGCTTGGAAATGCTCAACAAGCTGCGCAAGGAGTCCACCACGCCGGTGGAGGTGCTGGACGTTGACCACTGGAACGGCTTGGAGGTCGACGCAAAGCTGGTCATGCTTGCAGAAAGCTTGAACGCCCCCATTGTAACCACCGACTTCAATCTGAACCGGGTCGCCGAAATTCAGGGAGTGAACGTTCTCAACGTCAACGATCTGGCCAACGCCCTCAAATCGGTGGTGCTACCGGGAGAGGAAATGGCCGTACGCGTAATCCAGCAGGGCAAAGAGGCCGGACAGGGAGTCGGCTTCTTGGATGACGGCACAATGGTAGTGGTGGAGGGCGGTAGAGTCTTCTTAGACAGCACCGTAGAGGTTTCCGTGACGCGAGTGCTGCAGACGGCGGCTGGCCGGCTCATCTTTGCCCAACCCAGAGCTCACTAGGCATGCCCGGGGACGAAAACAGCTCTGACCTCAGCAACGCCTCGCTTCGCCGGGCGGGAGCCGTGATTGTAGCCGCCGGACAAAGCACGCGAATGGACGGCGTAGACAAGACCTTCATGGACATTCTAGGCGTGCCTTTACTCACCTATTCCCTGGCTGCATTCGAGGCCGCCCCATCCATCGAAAGCGTTGTGCTGGTGCTCCGTCCCTCCTCTATCGACTTGGGGAAGGCGCTTGTTGAAGCGCACGGCTTTCGCAAGGTAAGAAGCGTTCAAGCCGGCGGCGAACGGCGGCAGGATTCGGTGCGCAGCGGGGTGGAATGCCTGGACGACCAGGAGTGGGCCGTGGTGCATGACGGCGCGCGTCCCTGCGTCGGCCCGGATCTCATAGAGCAAGGCATAGACGAGGCAATCCAATGGGGGTCCGCCGTGGCCGCTGTGCCGGTAACGGACACCATCAAGGTACGAGGCTGCGACGGACAGGTGGAGACCACCCTTGACCGCAGCAAGCTATGGGCCGCTCAGACGCCCCAGATATTCCCCCTACAGAGACTGCGCGACGCGTTCAACCAAGTCGCCGCCACCGTAACCGACGAAGCGGCGCTCATGGAGCAGGCGGGGTATCCCGTACATCTCTACTCCGGCTCCTACTCCAACATAAAGGTCACCACCAGGGAGGATGCGGCAATAGTCCAGGCCCTTTTGAAACAACGGCAGGACGTGGGAGTTTGAGAACCGGCGTAGGCTACGACGCTCACCGCCTTGTTCCCCAGCGCCCGCTGGTTCTGGGTGGAGTCTCCATTCCCAGCAGTATGGGGTTGGCCGGGCACAGCGACGGGGACGTATTGCTCCATGCCATCATAGACGCTCTGCTTGGCGCAGCCGCCCTGGGGGACATTGGCAAATACTTCCCGTCTGAAGACCCGCGCTACGAAGGCATAAGCAGCCTGGAGATGCTGTCCAAGGCAAACGATATTCTCCGAGAGAATGGTTGGCGTGTCGTGAATGTGGATGCTACAATCGTGGCTCAAAGCCCAAAGCTGGCGCCCTACTTCCAGGCCATGAGGGAATCAATTGCGGTCTGTTTGGGAGTAGAGCCGGATAGAGTAAGTGTGAAGGCCACTACAACGGACGGCCTGGGATTTACGGGAAGCGGCCAGGGTATAGCCTGCTATAGTGTGGCCTCCATTGAGCCGGAATCATGAATCTGTACGACTCCCTTAGCGAGCAAAAACGAGAACTGACGCCCTCTGACGGGACAGTGAAGATGTACGTCTGCGGCGTCACGCCGTACGCATCCACCCACGTTGGGCACGCCATGAGAGCCGTCATCTTCGATGTCTTGCGTCGCTACCTGGAGTACAAGGGACAACAGGTCAAGCACGTGGAGAACTTCACCGATATCGACGACAAGATGATAGCGGGGGCCGCCGAGATGGGCATATCCGTTCAGGAACTGGCGGAGCGCAACATCGCGGCCTACCTTGAAGAGATGGACGCCCTCAACGTTCAGCGCGCACACGTCTACCCCAGGGCTACGGGGGAGATAGCCGGAATCCAAGAGATGATAAGCGGCCTCATAGAGAAAGGCATGGCATACGAGTCAAACGGCGACGTCTACTACCGGGTCAGAATGAACAAGGAGTACGGCAAACTCAGCCATCGCACCGTGGACACCATGAGGGCCGGCGCCAGAATCGAAATCGGCGAACTCAAGGAAGACCCCATGGACTTTGCGCTATGGAAAGCCGAAAAGCCCGGCGAGCCGTCATGGCAGAGCCCTTGGGGTAAAGGCAGACCGGGCTGGCACATAGAGTGCAGCGCCATGTCACTGGCCTATCTTGGAGAGACCATCGACATACACGGCGGAGGCCGGGACCTGGTCTTCCCCCACCATGAAAACGAGATAGCCCAAACCGAGTCCTACAACGATGGCAAGCCACTGGCCCGGTTCTGGGTGCACAACGGCATGGTCAGGATGGGTGAGGACAAGATGAGCAAGTCTCTGGGGAACTTCATCACCATGAGAGAAGCCCTGGACCGTTTTTCCACGGATGCCCTGCGCCTCTTCTTCCTTAATTCCCACTACCGGAGCCCCCTCACCTACAGCGACGAGAATGTCCTGGCGCAAGAGCGCGCCGCGGAGCGTTTGCGGGTCGCCCTCCTACCGTCGTCCGAAGGTGGACAACCGCTGGACGCATCCACCTACAAGCAGCGCTTTGAAGAGGCGATGGACGACGACCTCAACACTCCCAGGGCCATTGCGGTCCTATTCGATCTATGCCGGGAGATCAACCGGGGGCGCGACGAAGGCAAGAGCGTGGTTGAAGCGCAACAGCTCTTGCGCGGCCTTGGCGAACTCCTTGGTCTCACGCTTGCCGCCCCCGAAGCCAAGGACGACGTGGCGGCGCATCCGTTCATAGACATGCTGGTGGAGGTGCGCACCCAGTTGAGGGAGGCCAAGCAATTCGCCCTAGCCGACTCCATAAGGGATAGACTGGCCGATCTGGGGGTTTCCCTGGAAGATTCGGCGGAAGGCACCCAATGGCGGGTGCGTTAGCCGGAGTCCTGACAAGCGGGCTTTCTGCAAGAACCAACCTGTTTAGCCATCGCAATCCATCCCTGCCTGATAGAATGAGAACATGTCTCACGATGCAGTGAACTGTCTACGTCGCTCTCTTGGCGGCCAGTCGGTATTCACCGATCAACAGACCGTTGACTTTCACTCCGCCGACGCGTTGAACCCCTCACGTGCTTACCATACGGACGCTTCCGCATGGAATACGCCGCTGGCGGTGGTCTTCCCCCAATCCACGGATGAAGTGTCCGAAATCGTGCGGGTCGCAAACCGTCATAAAGCGCCCCTAGTCCCCTACGGAGGCGGCACCGGAGTGATGGGCGGAGCCGTACCTCCGGGAGAGGCCATAGTCGTAAACATGCAGCGCATGAACAAGGTGCGCAGCGTCTCGAAAGAGGATAGGATAGCCTGGGCCGAGACCGGCGTGGTCTTGGGTGACTTGGACGCCGTGCTGGCAGATCACGGCCTCATGCTAGGACACGACCCCTACAGCAAGCCCATAGCCACCGTGGGAGGAGCCATCTCCACCAACGGCGTCGGTTATCTTGCCGCCCGCTACGGGTCAATGGGGGCGCAGGTGGTCGCTTTGGAAGTGGTCTTGCCCACAGGCGACGTGATGACTACCAAGGCCGTGGCCAAACCGGCGTCCGGGCCGGACCTGAACGCACTCTTCATCGGCTCGGAAGGGACCCTGGGCATAATCACGGCTGCCGCTCTGCGCGTCTTCCCACAGCCTGAGCAGCGTCGCTTCGCCACAGTCTCGTTCAGTACATTCGACGATGGGTTTCACGCCGTGTCGGAGATGTTCGCCATCGGCCTGCGTCCCGCCCTGACCGATCTCACCGAAGAGCCGGGAGACAGCGTCCTCTTGTATCTCGTCTTCGAAGGGTACAAAGAGGAGGTGGATGCCCAGGAGACGCGTGCGCTGCGCATCTGCAAGGAGCACGGGGGCAGCGACGTCGGGCCGGATCAGACGATGGAGTACTGGAAATCACGACACAACAGCGGGGAGGCTTACAAGCGAGAGGCGCTCCACCTGCCGCCCGCTGAACGGTGGTCGAGATGGTGGGCCGACAGGGGCCACTGGGACTATCTGCACATGGCCCTTCCCGTTTCCTCCGTTCTGGAGTTCCGCCGGAGAGTGGAAGCCATCAGCAGCCAAAACAGCGTTGCGGTTAGGGAGTACTCAGTTTGGACCGACCCCGGACTGTTCTCATTCATCATGACCGGGGCGCGTGTGGAGGGCAACCCGCAGCAGGACAGCTTCGTGGAAACGGTGGACGAGGTGCTACGCTTGGCGCAACAGATGGGCGGCGCCATGGAGTACTGCCACGGCGTCGGGCTGAAACTCTCACACCTTGTTCAAGAGGAGTGGGGAAACAGGCTGGACACCGTCAGGCGCATCAAGCGCGCTCTTGATCCTCACAATCTGATGAATCCTGGTAAACTGGGGCTCTGAACCCTTTCTTGATAATGGGGGGTAAGCATAATGCATCAAACGTTGGAGCAGGGAACAGTAGTAGCCGTATGTCTCAGGCCGGAAAGCGGCGTGCCCAAGTATCCGCAGCCTGAAATAGCGATTGGAACCCACGGCGTGGAGGGCGACTTCCACTCCGGCCCAATCAACAAGCACAAGAAGACCGGCGACCCTGAGCCGAATACGCGGCACGTTACAATAGTGGCCCAGGAAGCGCTGGAAGCGGTAAGCGACCACCTACAGGTGGAGCTGGGCCCCGGTTCCATTGGGGAGAACATACAGGTCAGCGGCCTGGGCGATCTGTCGAACCTAGAGGCCGGCGATCTTCTGGAACTGGGGGCAGACGTAGTGGT
This sequence comes from uncultured Dehalococcoidia bacterium, assembly GCA_964450505.1. Lineage (GTDB taxonomy): Bacteria > Chloroflexota > Dehalococcoidia > Lucifugimonadales > QGNO01 > DAOUJH01. Next base: position 48,906 of record CAYVEN010000003.1, read on the forward strand.
GCGGGTCAGCGGCCAGAACGCTCCCTGCGCCACACTCAACGTGTACCACGGGGAGATCATCAAGTCATTCCTGGGACGGAGGGGTATAGCCGCCACGGTAGTAGAAACCGGCGCCCTGAGACCGGGTGACGCCGTCAGGCTGGTGAAGGGCTGAGCCCTCGCACCGCTACCCTATCCTGAACCCGGACTCCCAGCTCCAGCGCTGCGTTACCGTTGGGCAGCGCTACCTCCAGGTAGCCCTGCCCGCCGATGAGAGCCGTCAGCTCGCTGGTATCGCCATAGGTGTTTGAGAAGCGACTTATCTTCCTCTTCCCAACCTCTATTTCAATTCCACCAGACATATCCGCAACGTCCCGCATCACGATGTTGGTCACAATGTTGCCAAACCTGTCTACATGCAGCACGTAGCCGGTTAGGGAGCCGTCCTCCCACCGCGGCTTCGGCACTGCCAGCCTGACCAATTTCTCCACGCGCTCTCCCATATCGCTGGGTGCAGCGCCCAGCAGCAAGTTGGCAGCCGCCGGGGCAAAGATGTCGCGTCCGTGGAAGGTGTTGCTCACCGGGTGCAGCCAGTACGCGGAATTGGTCAAAGCAAACGCTTCGACTCCCGGCGAAATGGCCGCCTGGTAGGCCTGGAAAGGAACAGCCCCAGCGTTGTCGCTGGGCAGAACCAGGCTGAGGATGCCGTTGTCGGGCGCTATGAAGAAGTGGTCACACGCCTGCACCAGCAGAGGCTTGCGCTCGGTTCCAACGCCTGGGTCGACTACGGCCACGTGCACGGTGCCGGAGGGAAAGAAGCGCCAGGCAGTGCTCAATAGGAACGCCCCTTGCAGCAAGTCCTGGGGCGGCACTTCGTGGGTTATGTCTACCACGTTGGCATCGGGGCAGATGCTGTATATCACCCCTTTCATGGCCCCGACGTAAGAGTCGGAGAGGCCAAAGTCGCTGAGCAGGGTGATTACCGGGCCCGGCATGGCTCCCTAGAACCGTTCCCAGGGCCTCCAAACGCCGACGAGCGACAGCACGACGAAAAGAACTCCGAGCACAATGGTGAAACGGAACAGGGTCTGCTCTACACCTCGGCGGGTGCGAAACGTGCCTTCGGCGGCGCCGAACAGACCGGTGCCGCTGCCCCTGACCTGTGCCAGCACCACTGCTATGAGGACAACGGATAGGATTATTGCGGCTATACTTACATAAGTCTGCATTTGTTATTGTTTCCTCTCATTAACTCTACCAGGGAAGGTTCAGGTGTCAAGCTCACCTCAACGTCACTCCTTCTTCAAACTCTCCAACTTCTGCTGTAGAACTTCGTTAGCCAGCGCCGGGTTTGCCTGGCCCCTGGTTGCTTTCATCACCTGGCCCACCAGGAACTTGACCGCCGTCTCCTTGCCGCTCATGTAGTCCTGGACTGCCTTGGGATTATCGTCGATGGCCCGGTCTGCCGCGGCCTGTATGGCGGAAGAATCGGAGATTTGCTCCAGGCCTCTCTCCTTCACGATGTCCGCCGGCGCTTTTTCGGGTGATTCGAACAAGGCTTCGAGCACCTCCGAGGCCATGTTGGTGCTCAGCTTGCCCTCCTCCAGCATGGCGGCGACTTCAAAGAGGTGCTTGGCATCTATCCTATCGTCGCTTATCTCCTGACCGATGCTGTTGAACAACCGCGTAACGTCGCCGAGAACAAGGTTGCATAGGACGTCGGCCCGCTTGCGCCTCGCCGTTTCGCTCATATCACAGGCGTAGCTCATCGCGGAATCAAAGTAGCTGCTGGCAGCGCTTGTGCCCAGGGTAAGCTGACCCGCTTTGTACTCGCTCAGCCCCAGCTCGTCGACATAGCGACGAAGTCTGGCATCCGGCAGTTCGGGCATGTTTGCTCGAACCTCGTCCACCCACTGACGGCTGATCTTCAAAGGTGTCAGGTCAGGCTCCGGGAAATAGCGGTAGTCATGAGCATGCTCCTTAGAGCGCTGCGACGCGGTGACTCCCCTATCTTCCAGCCAGCCGCGCGTCTCCTGTGCAATCTGGCCCCCCTCTTCCAAGACCACGGCCTGGCGTTCCAATTCGTATTGCAGGGCGCGGAACACGGAGCGAAAGCTGTTCATGTTCTTCACCTCCACCTTTGCGCCAAGCTCTACACTGCCCTGGGGGCGAATGCTGACGTTGGCGTCGCAGCGGAAGCTGCCCTCCTCCATGTTGGCGGTGGACACACCGAGGTAACGCAGGATGGTGCGCAGCTTCACCAGGTACTGCCGGGCCTCCTCCGCGGAGCGCAGGTCCGGTTCGCCGACAATCTCCATGAGGGGCACACCGGCACGGTTCACGTCCAACAGGCTGTAGGCCTCTCCAGTTTCGCCGGTGCGGTGGAACAGCTTGGCCACGTCTTCTTCCAGGTGAACCCGGTTGATGCGCACGCTCTTCTCACCGCCGTCCGCCGGGATGGACATCCACCCGCCGCTGGCTATGGGCCGGTCGTACTGAGAGATCTGGTATCCCTTCATCAGGTCGGGATAGGGATAGTTCTTCCTATCGAACTTGGTCTCCTCCGCGATGCCGCAGTTCAGCGCCAGGCCGGTCATCATGACGAACTCCACGGCGCGCTTGTTTATCACGGGGAGGACACCGGGCATTCCCAGGCAAACCGGACAGACCTCCGAGTTGGGATCAGCGCCCTGATAACCGGCGCGGCAGGCGCAGAACATCTTGCTCTTGGTGAGGAGCTGAACGTGCACCTCTAACCCAATTACCGCTTCGTATCCGGTCTCAACTGTAGTTGTCATCATGGTTGTGAGGGATTGGCCTCGTGAAGGATTATATCATTTTGCTTTGAGTACACCTTGAACCCGTCGCCGTGATCCTCAAAGAGCGCCTCACTGGGATAACGCATCACCTTACTAAGGATGACAACGTCGCCCGACGACCCCGTGACTCCCAGGAAAAAGGCCCAAAGCGCGGCGGCATGGACAAGGCCTCCCACGGGCGTGAGAAACAGAACAGGCAGCAACAGCGCCGTCAAGAGCAACAGGGGCGCAAGCCCCGCCACCGCGAATTTCGCTCTGCTCAGGTAGCAGCTGGGAGCGCCCACCCAGAAGACCGGGCCGAACTTGGTCCAGAGCTTGAATCCGAAGCGCGGACGCCCGCCGTACGCTAGGAATGCGATGGCATGGGCCAGCTCATGGAGCGTGACCCCAAGTACTGCCCCTAAGGCAATTCCGCCAATGATGGTATCGAGCGATATGGTGAAGCTATCCGCGCCGACGAATACCAACTGGGATACAGCCATGGTCTGGAGGGAAGCATACGCCAGAATCGCAAAGGCGACGAACAGAACAACCCAGTCTCTCCCGGACAACTTGCTGGGAGTCCATCTGTCTATCTCGACGTAGCCTGGCGGCAGATCTCGCGTACTCACCCGTCGCACCTCCTTTTCCGCGAACCGCTCAGAAACGGCCCCTTAGCATGTATCCCCGACCTCGTGTTCGGTCCACGCTCCGGCCCCCACCAGCGGGACGAAACGACACGAACCGTGGTTCTTCACAGAGTAGCCGTCGTGCGATTTTGTGACGAGCAGAAGGTCCTGCTGGCTCCGCGAGCCCACCGGTATAACCAGACGGCCACCTTCGCTCAACTGCTCAAGCAGCACCCTCGGCAGTCGAGGCGCCGCAGCGGCAACTACGATGGCATGGAAGGGGGAGTCCTCGCTCCTCCCCAGGACATCGCCCGCCTGATGCACCGCGACGTTGTGATAGCCCAGAGAGTGCAGGCGCTCCCTTGCGCTATCGGCAAGGCTCTTGAACCGCTCCGTGGTAATCACCTCGTTGGCAAGGAGAGAGAGCACAGCCGCCTGATACCCCGATCCCGTACCTACCTCCAGAACCTTGTCTCCGGGCTCGATGTTGAGCATGGAAACCATCATGGCAACAATCATCGGTTGAGATATCGTCTGCCCATCGCCTATGGGCAGCGGGATGTCTTCATAGGCAAGGTGTCTGCTGGCCGGGGGTACGAACGCCTCTCTGGGCACCCTTGCCATGGCGTCGACCACTTTGCGGTCGTTGACTTCCTTGCTAATCAGCCGCAGGAGCCGTCTCTTTTCCTTTTCCAGGTCCAAGAGTGAGTTTCCTCTCCATGCCGACCATGCTTCAAGAAGGTTGGATAATCCGCTGACCCGCATCAGTACGGTCATATTATTACAGTTTCGCAGAGAAGTGGTGTGAAAGCACAGGTGACCACTCCTTACTGCCCCTGATGACGAAATAGGGCACCTCTCACTCCATCCCCTTCGGGTATACCCAGGGTACTTCAGGCCCAGGTGAGCGGAGCATGCTCCGGTGGCTTATCCAGGCAGGCAGGGGCTGGGATTCTTCGGTCTGTCGTGCGCAACGCACTCACCGAGCATCGGCGGCCCAGACGGTCACGACTTGTCCGTTGTGCTTGTCAACGACGATCCGATCTCGTAGTGGCTCTTGCAGGTAGACTGTAACGACTTCTCCACAGAGAAAGCGACCTCTGAGTGTGGAGAAGGCGACCACATTGACCTTTACCTCGTCGTCCGTCTCCCACAGCAAAACTTGCGGGGCCCCAAAGCAGGAGGAGACATAGAGGTCAAGCTCCTGTGGAGAAACCAACGTTGCGTCAATCACACTTACTCCGCTGCGCCAAGCAGCCCCACCGAAGTGATACCAGACCATAAAACAGGCCCCAAAGACTACCACCGCAGTTACCACAACCGCGGTAATTAGAGGTCCTAGGCCGGACAGGAATCCTCTTGAGCTATTCATCTCCACCCGTCGATCAACGTGCTAAGGGACTATCGGCGGCACCTCAATCTCGTGGAGCAGATTGACGAACTCCTCCAGGTCCTTGTCCTTGACCTGCTGCAAGCTCTGAAGATGGGGGTCAATTCGGCCCGTGATGTCCGTGAAGACATCGTAAATCTGCCTGGGCGGCTTGAAGTCGGCGGCTGAGATCACGTTCATCAGCTCGGCGAGCTTGCGGTTGAGCTTCACCTGAATGTGGAGGCGGTCTCGCTCGCCCCTGTAGCCGGTCTGCATCAGCTCGTTTTCTATGGCGGTGAGCTTATCTTTAAGGCCCTCTGCGGCAGCGGTCACGGTCTCGGCGGCTGGAGAACCTTCAGCGCGCTTGGCCCACTCTTGAGCCTGGTCCCGGATGCTGCGCAGGTCAAGGATGGCGTCAGTGACCTCCGAGAGCTTGTCGCGCACCTGTATGGCCGCAGTGAACTGTTCATCAAAGTCCTGCTGGCTTGCTGCCACGCGAGGATCTTTGAGCAGTTGGAAGCTCTGAGTTTGGGATTCGCCGTCCACGGTGAGGGTGACCGAGTACGTCCCAGGCGGGGCCAGTGGGCCGGTGGTCACGGGGTCCATCGCCTTGTCATCGGGAACCTTGCGGGCGTATGGATAGCGCATGTCCCAGACAAAGCAGTTGCCGCCCTGGTTGGCAGGCAAGCGGGGGTCTTCCGGCTGGTATTTGGACGGCTCCGCTAGCCTCAAGCTGGAGAAGGTCTTGATCAGACCGCCGTTGGAGTCGTGGAAGGCCAGGGTCGCTTCACTCTCCGGGGCGTCTTTCAGATAGTAGGTGAGAATGACGCCAAAAGGAGGGTTCTCACCGGAGTCGAGGAATTTCTGAACAACGTTCCCCATCTCGTCCTTGGTCTCGTAGTAGGCTATGGGAGCTCCCAGGGAAAGCATGTAGTTCTTGCCCGCCGAGCCACGCCTGGCTCCAAATGGAGCCGCGGGACGGTATGTATCGCGAGGCTTGAAGAGATACGCTCTCTTGTCAGCTATATCCTGGCTTATCTGGCGCAGGCGGGTAACGTCGTCCAGTATCCAGAAGGAGCGTCCGTGCGTGGCGGCCACCAGGTCGTCTTCCTTCACGGCAAGGTCGTAGACAGGGACGGCGGGCAGGTTGGACTGAAGGGGCTGCCAGGCCGCGCCAGAGTCGAACGATACGTAGGCTCCGGTCTCGGTGCCCGCGTAGAGAAGTCCCGGGTTGATCGTGTCTTCACGTACACAGCGAAGATAATCGCCCTCCCGGATACCCTCCACTATAGATGTCCAGGTGGCTCCGTAGTCCGCGGTCTTGAACAGCATCGGCCTGGTGTCGTCCGTCTTGTAGCGCGTGGCGGCCAAGTAGGCCGTGGCGGCGTCGTGGGGCGACGGTTCGATCATGCTGACCAGCGTCCATTCGCCAAGGTCTGGAGGCGTAACGTCCTGCCAGTTCTCGCCGCCGTCACGGGAGACGTGCACGAGGCCGTCGTCCGAGCCGGCCCAGAAGAGACCCTTCTCCAAGGGCGACTCCGCGAAAGCGAAGATGGTGGCGTACGTCTCAGCGCCGGAGGTGTCCTTGGTGATGGGGCCGCCGGAGGGCTCCAGGGTGGATGGGTCGTTGCGGGTGAGGTCGGGGCTTATGGCTTCCCAGCTATCGCCCTGGTCGGTGGAACGGAACACCAGGTTTCCGGTTGCGTAGAGGACGTTGGAGTCATGCGGAGAGAACTTGATGGGATACGTCCATTGGAAGCGGTACTTCATGTCCTTGGCGCCCCAGCCGGTATAGAACTCCGGCCAAACCGTCACGATGCGGACCTGGCCCGTGCGATGGTCGTATCGGAGCATATTGCCGCCGCCGCCGGGAGAGCTGCCTATTGCGCCGGAGAAGACGACGTCGGGGTCGTCCGGGTGGACGGCGATGTAGCCGCTCTCAGAGCTGCCGACGGTGTAGCAATCGCCCCAAGGGATGGTGCCCTTGTGGGTGCGGGAGGGTACGCTTATGGCAGAGTTGTCCTGCTGCGTGCCGTAGACGCGGTAGGGGAACCGGTTGTCGGTGTCCACGTGGTAGAACTGGGCGGTGGGCTGATTGTAGATGGTCGACCAGGTGTCGCCGCCGTTGAAGGTGACGGTTGCCCCGCCGTCGTTGCCCTCAATCATGCGCTGGGGATTGCAAGGGTCTACCCAGAGGTCGTGATTGTCGCCGTGCGGCGTGTTCACCTGATTGAAGGTGCGCCCGCCGTCGGTGGACTTCCAGGCGGAGGAGTTGAGTATCCACACCGTTTCGGCGTCTTTGGGGTCGGCGAAGATGTGCTGGTAGTACCAGGGCCGGGCCTGGATGTCCAGGTTATCGCTGACCAGCTGCCAGGTCTCCCCGCCATCGTCGGAGAGGAACACCCCGGGAGGCTCCGCCTCGATGGTGGTCCAAACACGTCCGGCGCGCGCGGCGGAGGCGGTGATTCCAATGCGTCCCTTGATTCCCTGGGGCAGGCCGGGCCTGCCGCTGAGCTCCTGCCAGGTGTCCCCGCCGTCCGTGGAGCGGAAGATGCCGCTTTCCGGCCCACCGCTGTTCAGGCTCCACGGGGTGCGATGCGCCTGCCACATGGCGGCGAACAGTATGCGCGGGTTGGTCGGGTCGAAGGTGAGGTCTATGGCTCCGGTGTTTTCACTGCGAAACAGCACGCGTTCCCAGTTCTTGCCACCGTCGGCAGAACGGAAGACGCCGCGTTCCGCGTTGGGGCCAAAGGCGTGGCCCAGCGCGGCTACGTAAACAAG
>CAYVEN010000004.1:0-39526 GCA_964450505.1 uncultured Dehalococcoidia bacterium
CAATATCTGGCCGTAGATAGGGCAGACGGCCCTGCGCCGTTTTCACTGGAGGATGCAGCCGCTTCGAGCATAGTGGGGTGCATCCTTTCCAACGAGCTCTTGGACGCCTTCCCGGTACATAGGGTAACCGCCCGCAACGGAAAGCTTCTGGAAATCTATGTGACCCAGCAAGAAGGTAGGCTCGTGGAGCTATTAGACGACGTTTCCACGGACGCTATCCCCGCCAGATTGGAGAGCGAGGACGTTCACCTGGCGGAAGGCCAGCTAGCCGAAGTGTGCCTTGAGCTGGAGCCCTGGGCAAGACGGGCAGCCATGACACTGCAGCACGGCTTTGTGCTTACCATCGACTACGGCCATCCCTCCGCCGATCTATACGACATCCGGAGGTCGCAGGGCACGCTCCGCTGCTACTACCGTCACACCCTTACCGGCGACCCCTACCAGCACATAGGAGAGCAGGATATAACCGCCCACGTGGACTTCAGCGCGGTAGCTTCCCTGGGCCAGCGATACGGCTTGGAACCGTATCCTCTGCTGAGCCAGGCTAGCTTTTTGAACAACTTGGGGCTTCCTATGTTCATGGAGCGCCTGTACTCTGAAAACCTCGGCCAGCGGGAGCGCGACGCCAACCGGATGGCGATGCTGGAGCTGGCGCGTCCCGGCGGAATGGGCGACTTCAAGGTGCTGGTTCAACGTAAGGGGACTGATTGCCACCGTCTGGGCGGCGTTCACGCCGCATCCCAGGAGTGGGAGCAGCGCGTCCGAGGTCTGCCGTTACCCCGCCTGAGCGGCCAGCACGTTGATCTACTGGCGGCCCGCTATCCACATGCAGGTGAAGACTGGGAACAGCTCTGGCGCTGACTACTGTGCCTCTCCCTCAGCCGCGGATGTCGGCTGCTTCTGGCTCTCCGCCAGCCAGTTTTGGAACCATCGGCGGTACTCGTCAAGCGCCGGAGGTGATACGTAGAACACCTCGATGTCCTGGGGGAACTGCACTTGGTGTCGCTCGCCTATCAGCAGCAGCCCCACCTCGTTTTTCTCCAGGGACTCGTCTATGCGCTTGCCGATGTGTTCGTAGCGCCGGTTCATGCCTTCGAAGTACCACTCGTGGAGCTTGGCGGTCAGCCTGCTGCTCAGGAGCGGCAGCATGAGGCAGCGCTGCAAGTCCACGACCTCCAGCAGGGTTCCCTCGTCCTCGGTGGCCTCTAGTACCGCCTTGTTCCGGCACTTGGACTGCACAAACCGGTGGGAGCGCTCGTCCATGGCTTGCAGCCTGAGCAGTCCCTCCTCCTCTCCTGCAGCGATGTTCTCGTGGAAGATGCGCTTGACGGGTCCCAGCCGGTTTTCCAGGGACTCCACCTGCGATTGCATCTGCACCCAGTACTTCTGAAGCAGGGTCTGCCCCTCTTGCAGCTGTTCCGGTGCGCCGAAAACAAGGGGTATCAGCAGCAGCTTCCGCTTTCCCTGGTACTGTTCCGCTTCGGGTCGTTCTATCCTGCCCAGCTGTTCAGTCATGGCTCACACCACGTCTGCGGCCATGATGTCCTGGTAGGTTTCACGGCGGCGTATCAAGCTGCTGGAACCGTCTTTGACCAGTACCACCGCAGGCCTTGGCGTCATATTGTAGTTGCTGGACATTGGGATGGCGTAAGCGCCCGCGGCAGGCATAGCTATGATGTCGCCGGGTTCCGTTGGCGCAAGGTCCACGTCTGCCGCAAGCACGTCGCCGGATTCACAGTACCTGCCCGCGATGGTCACTCTGGAAGACGGCTCCACGAGCATCCGGTTGGCTACAACCGCTTCATAGGAAGCCTGATACAGAGCGGGTCTGATGTTGTCGCCCATGCCACCGTCCACGCTGAGGTACGTTCTCACGCCCGGTATGACTTTGCTGGCTCCGCAGGTATATACGGCGACGCCCGCCGGCCCGATTATGGAACGTCCGGGTTCTATGAACACTCTGGGCCTGTCCAGGTCAAGGTCGTCGCAACCCTCTATTACGGAGGAGGCCAGGGCCTCGGCGAACTCTCCAGCTGATGGCGGATGCTGGTCTCTGGTGTACGCAATGCCGAAGCCTCCGCCGGGGCTGAACTCTTCCATGTTCAGTCCCTCCTCTCGCATGGCTGAAGCGAACTCCAACGCTATGCGTATGGCCTTCTGGTACGGTTGGATCTCAAAGAGCTGCGAACCGATATGGCAGTGCAGCCCGATCAGCTTCAAGTGCGGTGACGACATGGCTTTCCTCACCGCTTTCTCGGCGTCGCCGGTATCTATGGCGAACCCGAATTTGCTGTCCAGGATACCGGTCGAGATGTAGCTATGGGTATGCGGGTCAACAGATGGCGACACCCTGATCAAAATCTCCTGCGCGCGACCCGCCTCCTTCGCTACCTCTTCCAGCAACTCGATCTCATGGAAGCTGTCGACAACTATGCGGCCCACACCCCAATCCATTGCCTCCGCCAGTTCGGTGCGGTTCTTGTTGTTGCCGTGGAAGTAGACGGTTCCGGGGGATACCCCCCCCGCCTTAGCCACCGCCATCTCTCCGCCTGAAACCACGTCTATGCCCAAGCCCTCCTCCACTATGATCCTGGTTAGAGCTATGTTGGCGAAGGCTTTCGAGCCGTACAAGACCAGGCTATTGGAGTAGCGTTGGCTAAGCTCGTCACGGAATGCGCGGCAGCGGTTGCGCACCGTCGTCTCGTCGATCACGTAGAGAGGGGTCCCGTACTCGCCGGCCAAGTCCACGAGGCTGCACCCGCCGATGACCAGGTGACCCTGCTCATCTATAGAGGCGGTGTCTGGAAACACGTTCTGGCCTGGAAACCTTGTCATGGGTTGACCATGTTACGCAGGGTCTGATGTAAGTGTCAACGTTACGAGGAGGTCGTTTAGCAGCGCCTCCCTTCCGTCTCAAACGTACAGGCGGTATAATTCATGCAGATTTCCCAGCAGGTTGGCAGATTGACGGTGGAAAACTCCAAAGTGGGACGCCAGGCTTCCAGGGGCAAGCTCCGCATAGTTGCCAAGGCGGGCACCAACGTGCTCACAGGTGGCTCAGGATCGCTTGACCTTGGCGTGATGAGGTCGCTGGTCGACCAGATAGCGGGTGTTCATGCACAGGGTAACGAGGTCTTGCTAGTAACCTCAGGAGCGGTGGCTGCAGGCCACGAGGCGTTGGGCCCCCTCAAGCAGCAACGCGACGTTCCATTCCGGCAGATCCTCGCTTCGGTCGGTCAAAGCCGTCTCATGCATACCTATCAAGAGATGTTCTCCCGGCACAATATCGTCGTGTCACAGGCGCTTCTCACCCGCTCCGATATCGACGACTGGCAGGGGTATCTCAACGTTAGAGATACCCTGCTTTCGCTGCTCCACATGGGCGTGGTGCCCATCATCAACGAGAACGACGTGGTGAACAGCGAAGAGCTTGGCGATGAGGTCTTTGGCGACAACGACACCCTTTCCGCACTGGTGTCCAACCTGGTCGACGCGGACATGCTGGTCATGCTCACCGATATCCCCGGTCTCTACACCGCCGATCCCGCCCTTGACCCCAACGCTGAGCTTGTTCCCGTGATGGACGATGCCAACACGGAACAACTTCTCGATAACTTGACCCGGAATGAGGTGAGGCATCCCTGGAGCCGTGGCGGCATGAAGGCCAAGGTGGAAGCGGCGCGGCTAGCCACGCGCTGGGGCGTAGAGGTGGTGATAACCAGCGGCAGAACGCCGGACGCCCTGCAGCAGGCAATTGACGGAGAAGCCGTGGGCACCGTGTTCAGACCTACTGCCAGCAAAGTAGAGAGCAGGAAGCGCTGGTTCCTCAGTGGACTCTCTGCCAGGGGTGAAATTCTGGTGGACAACGGCGCGGCGCAGGCTCTGAAGTCAAAGAACAGCAGCCTTCTGCCCGTGGGCGTTACGGAGGTGCACGGCAACTTCGACCGCCGTGAGGTGGTGCTCATCGTCGATAAAGACGGCAAGCGCGTGGCCTGCGGTGTCAGCAACTATTCGGCCCAGGAAGTGACCGCCATAAGGGGACTGAAGTCAAGTAAGATAGAGGAAACTCTGGGGCACCAGTACGGTGAAGAAGTGGTGCATCGCAACAATCTGGCCCTGCTATAGAGATGGCATAGAAAAGGCATAACAATGACCGCAATAGACTTATCGCAAGACCTGATTGCTCTGGGAGAGAAAGCCAGGGCCGCGTCGCGCGCGCTGGCCAAGCTGGGCTCCCCGGCCAAAGACAGGGCGTTGCTGAACATTGCGGACGCCCTGGTATCCCGCCAGGAAGAGGTGCTGGAGGCCAACCGCGCGGACTACGAAGCCGCCGAGCGCAAGGGCCCCGTGGAAGCTCCTCTGGACCGCTTGCTGCTTACTCCTGAGCGACTTGCCGCCATGGCCGACGACGTGCGGAATATTCAAAGGCTGACCGATCCTGTTGGAGAGCAGTTCGACGTGCGGACGTTGCCCAACGGCCTCATTTTGGGCAAACGGCGGGTGCCTCTGGGGGTGATTGGTGCCATCTACGAAAGCCGGCCAAACGTCACCGTGGATATAGCCGCTCTCTGTCTCAAGGCCGGCAACGCTATCATATTGCGCGGAGGTACGGAGGCGTTCAATTCCAATAGGGCCCTGGCCGGATTGATAAGAGACTCCATAGCTGAAGCGGGCTTGCCTATTGACGCCGTGCAGTTCGTGGAAAACACAGACCGGGCAATGGTGACCCAGATGCTGCGAATGCATCAGTACATAGACCTGCTCATTCCCAGGGGCGGGGCCGGGCTGGTTCGTCTTGTTGAGAAAGAAGCTTCCATGCCCGCGGTGACGGGAGGTATCGGCGTGTGCCATACGTACGTTGATGCCGCTGCGGATATAGGTAAAGCGGTGGCTATTGCCTTCAACGCCAAGGTGCAGCGGCCGTCCGTGTGCAATGCACTGGACACGCTTCTGGTCCATTCAAAGGTGGCGCCGGAATTCCTGCCTCGCATAGCCGGTGAGTGGCTTCAGGCGGGGGTCACTCTCCACGCGGACAACCGCGCAATGAGCATTCTGGGACCCCTTGAGGAGCCGCGCATTGTTCCCGCGGAGGAAGGTGACTGGGGTAACGAGTACCTGTCTCTGGATGCCGCGGTCAAGGTGGTCGACTCCATGGACGACGCTATGCTGCACATCGAGGAGTACGGCTCAGGCCATTCCGAGGCCATAGTCACGGATGACTACTCGGCGGCGATGCGCTTCGTGGATGAAGTGGACGCAGCAGCCGTGTTCGTCAACGCGAGTACCCGCTTCACCGACGGCGCTGAGTTCGGTTTGGGTGCAGAGGTGGCAATCAGCACCGACAAGATGCACGCCCGCGGCCCCATGGGCATCAGAGAGATCACCTCTTACAAGTGGACTGTACTCGGCAACGGCCAAGTCAAAGCCTAGGAAGGATAAGCCATGCCTGACTATTTCTTCGAACGCGAGTGCCGCACGCCTTACTCGGAGGCGTTCCATATTCTGGAGGACGAAGCGCCCGTAGGCCGCCTGGACATGCACTTTGCCTCGAACATGGTCCACGCCACCCTGTGCGTATCGGAAAGCCTGACCAGAGAAGCCATAGAAGAGCTTGTCCAGACTATAGACGAGGAGTTGCTGGACGTGGTCGGCGTCGCCAGAGAAGAGTTCGTTGTACACGTACACCAGGGCCGCGAGTTGGGCATATACAGCAATCAGAGCTTCGGCCAGAACGGAGAGGGGCGTTAAGGCCCCCAGTCCCCGCCCTCACCGTCTTTCCTGCGCAGCAGGAATCCAGGTGGGGGAGGATTGCACTGGCATCAATGGCAAACTGGGCCTTCCTGGTCTATGATGGGGCTAAAACTTGGGAGGCGCAGAGATGACTTGGTTGCCCACCGAAGAGCAGTTCCCTTACGACAATCTGGATAGGCTGGTGCGGGTCAAGATGCGCCCCAAAGGCATGGCCCAGTTCTACCTGGTTTCCGACTATATCTACTACGCGGCCAAAGGCGATAATCCCATATCCATGGACATAGCCGCGGCGCTGGCGCCTACAGGGTCAAAGAGCATAGGCATGTTCACCGGCGCCAGCTCGCCTGACCACTACCCCAATGGTGAGAACGACGGCCCGCTGGGCGCCATAGTCCTCGCCAATGCCTTGCGCAAAATAGGGCATGACGTCAGCATCTTCATAGACCCCCAGCTTCAGCCCATAGTCACCGCTCTCATGAGCTACTACGGGCAGACCTATCCCCTGGTTATCCTGGACATCGACTCGCCGGAGCGCAACCTCGATGCCTCGTCCGGCTTGGACGTTGCAATCGCCGTGGAGAAGGCGGGGGTCAACCCTGCGGGGCATTTGCATTCCATCACTGGCACCACCCGCGACGGCACGCGTGCCAAGATAGACGATATCTTCCGCCGGGTCGAGGAAAACGGCGGCGTCACCATAAGCTGCGCCGACGGCCATAATGAGATGGGGTTCGGCAAAGTTTACAATGCTGTGGCCAAGGTAGCTCCATGGACCACCGAGTGCAAGTGTGAATGCGGTAGGGGCGTTATGTGTGCCACGCCGGTGAATCACCTGTACGTGACTTCCATATCCAACTGGGGCGCCTATGCCGTTGCAGCGGCGCTGGCATTGTACAACCGTGACACCACGCTTCTGCATACGGATCAAGCGGAACGCGACATTGAGCAGATGGCGCTGGACTACGACGTGCGAGACGGCTCTTTTGGCGTGGCGGGATTGACCATGGACGGCGTGCCTTTGGAGGGAACGTTGGCCATGCTGGGTATGATGCGGAACCTGGTGGAGATATCGTTGAAGGAGTACTTGCGGAGCTTCTAGCTAAGCTGCCGTATAATGTTGCCTAGTAAACCGGAGGAGCTAACATGACCGTACTGCAAGGAGTAATCACGTCTCTGCTAACGCCGTTCACCGAAAGCCTACAGGTAGATGAAGAAACACTGGCCCAGGAGATCGGCTACCAGGTGGAAGCCGGCGTGCACGGCATCTGTGTGCTGGGCGGCACCGGCGAGTCGCTAAGCCTTACTTGGGAGGAGCGCGAGCGCGTGGTGCGAGCGGCCGTACAGGCCGTCGACGGGAGGGTGCCCCTAATCATAGGGTGCTTTGTACCCTTGGAAGAGGATCTGGTTGCTTTTGCCAACCGCGTCCAGGAGCTTGGCGCCAGCGCAATGATGCTGACGCCGCCGCCTTTCTACAAGGCAACGGTGTTTCATTTCCAACGGCTGTTGGAACGGATAGCTGATCAGACGTCGCTGCCGCTGGTCATATACAACGCACCCAAACGCGCCGGAGTCAACCTGACCGCCGCCGAGACCTGCCAGCTGGTGTCCGCGGTGGACTCCGTGGTCGGCGTCAAGGACGCCTCGGGGGGCATGACCGACCTGGTGAAGATAGGCCAATCTATGGACTCCAGGGCGTCGCTGCTTCAAGGCATGGACGATATATTCCTGCCCACCCTGGCCGCGGGAGGAAGGGGCGGCATCCTGGCGATGGCCTCACCGCTGCCTGAGCTTCTGGTCAGCATCTACAACGACTGGCAGTCGGGCGAGGTGGAGAGCGCCGTAGAGCGCCAGTTGGAACTGATACCCGTGATGAGCGTGGTTAACCGTGAGCCTATGCCCATCCTAGTCAAAGAGGCCATGAAAGTGGTTGGTCGTCCAATGGGCAACACGCGTCCCCCGCTCTACGAGCCTGTTCCGGAGAACAAGCGAGACCTCTGGTCGGCCATGGAGAAGCTGCTGACCAACTCCTAGAACCAGTCGCGGTAGAAGGTCTCGTACGGCACGTAAGGCGGTCGCGCCAGGTGGGGCACGGGCAGCTTCACCGGTCCCGCCTCTCGTGAAGGCAGATAAACGCAGGCGGTGCCTGGAGCCTGTGTTTCGCCTACCTGGTTGACGCCGCTGATGCGTATTCCAATGGCGTGGTACTCCTGCTCGCCGGGAACAGCGCCGGGGCCGTCCTCTCCCTTCTGGGTCTCCTTGAATTTCTTTACGACTTCACCGCTGTATACGGTGGCGTCGCCGTAGTAAACGGGTTTCCTGATGGCGATCTGCAGACGGCGAATGAATCCGTCGTCGCCCATCCAGTCGCTGAGCAGGCGCTGGGTCAGCTGTGTGCGCTGCACACCGAAGTCGAATGACCCGGACTGGCCGCGATAGGCGGCAAGAACGGGGTCCTCGTGCTCCGCGCCGGGAGTCCAGGGCCAGCGGGTGATGGGATGCGTGCGGGTGTATTCGCCCTCCTCCTTGGCCCACTTGAAGGCGGGCTCGAAGGCGTTGGCCATTGCGGTGAGGCCTGCGCCGACGGCACGCGGCGCCGTCATATCCTGCAGCGTCCAGGGCGGCAGCACCAGTGGCCCCAGCTTCTCGCCGACCTCTACGTCTTCCCAGTAGAGCGTGTTGTCGCCGCGGCGCTTCAGCGAGACCATCTGATCGACCAACTCCTCTATCTGTTCGATGTTGTACTGAGAAGCCTTGCGCTCGTACATCAGGTGCTCGCCCAACCGTTCGACGCTCATGGAGCGGGAGCCGCCCATCGTCGAAATGGGCACCATTATGAGGGTGCCGTAGGCCTTGCCTGGTAGGTCTCCATGGGAGTTCCAGAAGTAAAGCTCCGTGATAAGGAACATGAGGTTCCCACGTGAACCCTGCTTTTCAAAGAACTCCTTCATCACTTTGGTGGAGCGGAAGGGAGAGGTGCCGGGCTTGACCACGTCGAAAAATTCCCAGGCGGTCCCTGAGAAGAAGTTGGCTACGGGATACCCTTCGGGACGCTGAGCGCCATGGGCGGAGATGCCGCGAATGAGGGCAAGGACGGGGCCGGGCGCAATCTGCATACCGTACTTGGTCTGCTTGCCGTATTCCGGGTCTGTATAGAGAGGGTTG
Organism: uncultured Dehalococcoidia bacterium; assembly: GCA_964450505.1. Classification (GTDB taxonomy): domain Bacteria; phylum Chloroflexota; class Dehalococcoidia; order Lucifugimonadales; family QGNO01; genus DAOUJH01. The sequence goes on from CAYVEN010000004.1 coordinate 8,914, forward strand.
TCATCGCCGATGGCGTGGGCGTACTTGGCAATGAACTCCGGCGAGAGGTTTATGGGAGAGACGAACGGCGGCCCCGACTGGTCGTATGGAGGTGGCGGCGGCACCCACTCCATGTTTTCCTGCTCCATGAGCTCGTTGGTCTTTTCTCTGAACTCATTTAGGGCTTCTTCAAAAGTCTGGGTAGTGGTCATAATGGCCTCCCGTTCAGGGTCTTTTGCCGCATGATAACGGCTGCACCGCAAAGGGACAAGCGGACAATTGAAGAGGAGAGGGCTATCGCCTCTGCCTCCGGATCTCTTGACGAAATAGAACATATATACTAATATTGCCATAAGTACGTATAATAGTAATAGGGGTTTGACAGGGACTGAGAGGAGCTATGCCCGACAAGACCGGTATTGAGTGGACGGATGCGACGTGGAATCCGGTTACAGGCTGTACAAAAGTGAGCCCAGGCTGCGCTCATTGCTATGCAGAGGCCATTACTTTGCGTTTCAAGCGAGGCGGCCCTTTCCTGCCAGGGAAAACGACGATCAGGCTTCATCCTGATCGACTGAACCAACCTGAGCTGTGGAAAGAACCCCGCAGAATATTTGTCAACAGCATGAGCGACCTCTTTCATGAAGAGGTGCCTTTTGAATTCATTGACGCGGTTTTCGAAGTGATGGAGTCGTGCACCCGGCACACCTACCAAGTGTTAACAAAGCGTGCTGAACGGATGCTTGAATACGCGGAGAGCCGTAGGGGCAGACGCGCCTGGCCTGGCAATATCTGGATGGGCGTCTCGGTGGAGAACCAGTACTGGGCGAATAAACGGATTCCTCTCCTTAGGAAAGTCCCGGCGGCTGTGAGATTTCTATCATGTGAACCATTACTCAAACCACTGCAACTCGAGCTTGATGGAATCCAATGGGTCATTGTGGGAGGAGAGAGCGGGCCCAGAGCACGCCCCATGGATGAGCGATGGGCGAGAGACATACGTGACCAGTGCATGCAAGCCAATGTTCCGTTCTTTTTTAAGCAGTGGGGTGGTAGGACAAGCAAAGCCGGAGGGAGGGAATTGGAGGGACAGACATGGAGCGGAATGCCAGTTGGTAAGCTCCCCGAATCCAAGCTAGTGGCTCGCAGCATCCGAACAGTCTAGGTTGGTACAAAGGCTACAGATTGTGATTTAACCTTCGAGGTCTAGATACCATTGCTCCCCCTCTTGGAATTCAAATGGGTCTTCTTGGATTAGTCTAAGTTGCTGGCTAAACATGTCACTAGTAAAAAACAGATCATACAGTGGCAGACCATCAGGCGTCTTTATTAGTCTTGGCCCCAGCACATGTTTATACCCGAGTTCCTTTAGACCCATCCAATACAAATAGAGGAATCGTCTACGTTTCTGTTGAGTTTCATATTCGCCTCTACGCCAGCCTTCATAAACCAATTTCCATTTCAAGGGATCCGGCATAACTCGGCTAACTTGTTCTTCAGTAGCGTTCCCCCAAACGTTCTCCGGTGGCGCACTGAATGGCATTAATCTCACAAACCCCATGTTGTATGGAAACAAGATGAACTGTTCTGGCTTGCGTCTATAGTAGCCCACTTGAACATCAGCAATACGTGCTATAGTGCTCCAATCGAGAACTGGTGAAGGAGGGTCAAGAAAGAAAAAACAAGGCCCGTCTTTTGGCAGTAATCGAATGACTTCGTCTATCTTCTGATTGCAATCTCCTCCTATGGCGTCGGCTTCTTTCTGGAGTCCTAGCAGAGAAATCCAGGTCTGCAGCGAGCCGACGTTTTCTGGATCGGAATCAACGAATAGGAGCGAAGTGAATCCTGGTGAAAGTTTCATTGCGATAAGCGGCGAACCATCAAAAATCTGACCAGTTTCTTTGAGACGGTCCTGTCCAGGGCCTGAGAACAAGTCTACATAAGAAATATTGCCGAACTGTCTAGCGCGTTTGGTTGCATTAATATAGGCGTTCAAATACTCTGAGAGAAGTGTTAGCTTCTCTTGTGTCCATAGCCCGACTTCACGATAACGTTGTACCAAATTATGTCCCCTGGCATTGAATAGGCTAAAATGATAGAACGTTTGTGCTTTCAAAGCAAGTGCCCACTCAATTGGGCCTAGGTTCGTGGTTCAGCAGGCTCTTTGAGTTGACCCCTTCCGCTGATACAATGCCAATCATCTCATTGAGTTGGAGGGACGAATCATGCCGAAGTATCTTTTCCAGGCAGACTACTCTGTAGAGGGCACCGTGGGACTGCTCCGCGAGGGTGGCACGGGCCGCCGCGCCATGTTCGAGGAGATGTTCGCCGGATTGGGCGGAACCCTTGAGGCCTTCTACTACGCCTTCGGCAGGGAAGACCTGTATATGATCGTGGACCTGCCGGACGACGCTGCCGCGGTGACGGCTTCCCTTAACGTGTCCGCCGCAGGCGCTGTCACCTTTGGGGCTACCGTCCTCATAGAACCGGAGACAATTGACGAGGCGGTACAGCGCAGTGTGACCTACCGCTCGCCGGGAGCCTAGCTGGTCGGCTCGTTTCCAGCCTGACGCTTTTAACTCCCGTGCTGCGGAAGACGCCGGAGTTTGGGAGACCCCGTGAGGATATACACCATCGGCTTTACCAAGAAGTCCGCCTCGGACTTCTTCGAGCTGTTGAAGGGATCTGGTGTGAAGCGTTTGGTGGACGTTAGGCTGAACAACGTCTCGCAGCTGGCGGGCTTTGCCAAGAAGAACGACCTGCGGTACCTCCTGAGCGAGGTCTGCGGCATAGAGTACGTCCACCTGCCGGAGCTTGCGCCCACAAAGGAGATACTGGACGGCTATCGAAAGGAGCACAAGGACTGGGAGACCTACCAGCGCCAGTTCCTGGCCCTCATGGACGAGAGGCGCATTGGAGGGCCTGAGATAATGGAGGCTGTCGCCGAAGGGTGCCTGCTGTGCAGCGAGGACAAGCCGGAGCACTGCCATCGCCGGCTGGTCGCCGAGTATCTAGGGCAACGCTGGGGAGACGTGGAGATAGTGCACCTGGGCTAACCGCTCTCGGCCTGTTCCAATTGATTTTATGACTTTGAAAGAGTCTCTGAGCCTGAAGAGTCGAATAGTGAGCCATGCCCGGGACCTGGGGTTCGAGATTGTACGGGTTACAACGGCGGACCCTTTCCCCCAAGATGCCCAGTCGGCTGTCGACAGCATCAAGAAGAGGCACATGGATGGAATGCCCTGGTTCACCGAAGAGCGGGTTGAGCGCGCCAGCGATCCGGAGAAGCTGTTGCCCGGCGCCAAGTCCATCATTGCCGTGGCCGTCAGCTATCTGCCGCAAGAAGAGGAGAATCGCACCGGCAGTTTGGCGGGCAGGGTGGCAAGGTATGCACAGTGGACGGACTACCATGCGGCCATGAAGAGCGGACTGCGCAAGCTGGCCGACCAACTGGCGGATATAGCCGGTGCGCCTGTGCGGAGCCGCGTTTTCGTCGATGACAGCTCTCTTTTGGAGAGAGCTGTCGTACGCAGGGCGGGGGTAGGGTGGTTCGGCAAGAACAGCAATATACTGACCGCGTCTCATGGCTCATGGGTATTCCTGGGAGCGCTGGTTACGGACCTGGATCTGGAACCTGACGAACCTCTGCTGAAGAACTGCGGCAGTTGCGTCACCTGCATTGAGGAATGTCCCACGGGTGCAATAGTGGCGCCGTACGTTATCGACGCGCCCCGCTGTATCTCATACCTGACCATAGAGAACAGGGGAGCTATTCCAAGGGGTCTACGCCACCTGGTCGGCGATTGGGTGTTTGGCTGCGACATTTGCCAGGAGGTGTGCCCTGTGAACCGTGGTGTGACCGGCAAGTCGATGGTCGGTCTGAAGCGCACCGGGTTTTCCTGGCTGGAGCTTGTTCCTCTGTTGAGCATGTCTCAGGAGGAGTTCTCCATCGGTTTCAAGGACTCTCCCATCAAACGGGCTAAGCTGGCCGGGATGCAGCGCAACGCCTGTGTGGCCCTGGGCAACATAGGAGACGCGCGAGCCGTGCCTGCTTTAGGAAGAGCATTGCTGGAGGGCAACCCCACGGTTAAGGCTCACGCCGCCTGGGCGCTGGGCCGAATCGGGGGAAGTGCGGCTGAGCGGTTTCTGGAAGAGGCGGCGCTACAGGAGGACGACCCCACGGTGCGGGAGGAGATAGAGGCGGCAAGGGCGGACATGAGGTCGGAGTAGGCAGAGCGGTAACGGGATTCCAGACGCATTCCAACAGGAGGGCAGCCGGGTGCTCCCTCAATCTGATTAACCTGTCCATTGCTGTCAGCAACGCATTGTTAGTTTGAACAACAGAACCTACAATTATATAAGTGTGTCCTCTTGAGGAGGACATTCGTGATAGGACTCAAGAAGTGTTCCCCAGTAGCAAGGAGGTAGGATTGAACGAGTTTGCCATTTCCACGGAAGGGCTGGTGCGCCGCTACGGGCAGGTAGCAGCGGTGGACGGGGTGGACCTGGGCGTGAAGAAAGGCGAGATTTACGGCTTCCTTGGCCCCAACGGGGCGGGGAAGACTACGGTGTTGAGGATACTGACCACGCTGCTCATGCCGTCTGAAGGAAGGGCGTTTGTAGCGGGCAGAGATGTGGTCCATGAACCTGTGGAGGTGCGACTGCGCATAGGCGCGGCGCTCCAAGAGGCCACGCTGGACAACAAACAGACCGGTCGTGAGCTGTTGATGCTGCAAGCCCGGCTGTACGGGCTGCGTCGCGGCGATGCAAAAAGGCGCATATCGGAGCTTGAACCGCTTATGGACATTGGGGACGCCATAGACCGGCAAATAGGCACCTATTCGGGCGGAATGAAGCGCCGCTTGGACCTAGCGGCGGCGCTGGTGCACAACCCGGAGATACTGTTCCTGGACGAGCCTACCACCGGCCTGGACCCGATAAGCCGGGCCAAAGTATGGGAGGAGGTGCACCGCATCAACAAGGAACACAGTGTAACCATATTCCTCACCACGCAGTATTTGGATGAGGCGGATGAGCTTGCCGATAGGGTAGGGATTATCAACAGAGGAAGGCTGGCAGCGGAGGGAAGCCCCGGAGACCTGAAGAGGTCGGTGGGCTCTGACCTGATCATAGCCAGGGTGGACGGAGACCCCGACATAGATTGCGAGGCGCTGAGAAGCTTGAGGAGCGTTGGCGAGGTGGAAGCGTACGGCAGCGAGCTGACGATCAGGCTCAAGGAAGGAGCGAAGCACGTGAGCCGGGTGGCGCTGGCGTTGAATGAATGTGGCGTGGACGTACAGGAGCTGACGCTCCGTACACCCACGCTAGACGACGTTTTTCTACAGGCAGTGGGTGTTCGCATGGAAGAAGAAGAGCAGACTACCGAGGAGGTACAGGTATGACCAGCGCGCCGGTTGAGATGAAGGCCAGGAAGGCGGGCTTTCTCAACGACTTGATATCAGTGGCGGAGAGGGCGTTGCGTTCCATACTTCGCGACCCGGAGGGGACTATACCGCCGTTGGTCTTTCCCGTTTTCTTCTTTGCCATGACGGTGGGCTCGTTGCAGGTTATGGCGGAGGGAATACCGGGCATGGACTTCAAGGCGTTCCAGTTGCCGGTGGCCATCATTTTCGCCGTAACGGGAGTATCGCGAGCCATTGTGCTGGTCACGGACATACAGTCCGGTTACTTCGATAGGCTGTCGCTGACCCCGGCGAACCGGCTGGCGTTGCTGCTTGGGCTGATGGTGGCTGATTTCGCCCTCGTGTCGGCTTTGACGTTGCCCGTGCTCATCATGGGCTTGATTGTAGGAGTGAACGTAGAGACAGGCGTGCTTGGTTTGCTGGTGTTTGTCTTGATAACCGGAATATGGGGAGTTGTGTTTACCGGTTTCCCCTATGCAATAGCCCTCAAGACGGGAAACGTAGCCACCGTGAATGTTAGTTTCCTGCTGTTCTTCCCATTCCTATTCATGACCCCCGTGTTCCTACCCCGCGAGGCAATGACCGGCTGGATGGCTACTGTAACGGGCTACAACCCTATCACCTATATACTGGACGCTTTGAGGTCGCTGCTCATAGTGGGCTGGGACTGGGAAGTGCTGGGGAAAGGCGTGCTGTCCATCCTCGGTGTGGGGGTGGTGAGCATCGGGCTGGCGTTGGCGGCGCTCAAAGGCAGAGCAACGAGGAAGTAGGGGGTGTCATTCTGAGGCCCTACGGGCCGAAGAATCTCAAGCGATTGTTACTCCAAAACCTGGGAGATTTCCTCGTCGCTGTACGTTCATCCTGAACATAGTCGAAGGGTGAGCGGGTTTGCTTACTCTATCCCCATCTCGGACTTGACTTCTCGGACGGCGATGACCATGTTGCGCAGCTTGGCTATGGACTCCTCTTCGGTGCGGGTCTTCAGGCCGCAGTCCGGATCGATGAACAGGCGGTCCGACGGGAATACCTGGAGTCCCCTCATGATGCCCGTCTTTATTTGCTCAACGTCCTCCACCACGTGGCTGTGAACGTCGGTTACGCCCATGGAAAGCCCCTTGCCGGTGGGGCGTTTATCCAGTTCGTCTAGGAGGTAGTAGTTGCTGTTGGACATCTCGAGGTCGAGGTTGTCCACGGGCAAATTGACGAGCTGGTCGTATACGGCGACGAAGTCGCCGTAGCATATGTGAGTGAAGGTGTAGGCATCAAGTCCGTCGGTAACGATGCTCAGGGCGCGAGACGCCATCTCCATTTCGTCGGGGCGGGTGGATATGGCTGGCTCGTCTATCTGGATGTATTTGGCGCCGGCCTTCTGCAAAGCCATCGCCTCATTGTGAACGACAGCGGCCAGGTCCATGACGAACTCTTCGCGGGAGGGGTAGTACTCGTTAAACGACCAATCGGCTATGGTGTAGGGGCCGGTGAGCATCCCCTTGATCGGTCTGTCGGTGAGGGACTGGGCGTACTTCCACCAATCGACCGTCATCTCGGCGTTGCTGGATACCGGGCCGATGGCAATGGGCTTGCGGTAGTAACGGTTGCCGTAGGAGCGGACCAGGCCGCTGATTTTGAAGCCCTGCATGTGCTCGGAGAAGTAGGTGACCATGTCGCCCCGGTACATCTCGCCATCGACCAGGATGTCGATACCAATCTCCTCCTGCAAGCGGATCCAGTGCTCCGTGGCTTTGCGCCCCAGTTCGTCGAGTTCGTCCTGGCCTATCTGGCCGCGGGCGAACTGGGTGCGCGCCCTGGTGAGGTAGGAGGGCTTGGGAAAGCTGCCTACTGAGGTGGTGAGAAGTCCTTTTGTCACGTTTATTACCCCTGGTTGATTATCCCTGTTCTATTAGAGCCGCCCGTGTGATAGAGAACCGTGCGGCTGTATAAAGAATTGTACCCAAATGACTAAACGCTGTCTCTAGCTCAGCGCCTCCTGGGCGGCTCGGGTGCCTTCTACAAGCCTGGCCAGCTTCTGCCTGGCGTTCTGCCTGGGCAGGAAGTCCAGGCCGCAGCTGGGGCTGAGGTGTAGCCTGTCAAAGCTGACGTGCTCTGTAACCCGGCGCACCGCCGCTACTATTTCATCCACCTGCTCAAGGCGAGTGTTGCGAGCGTCCAGCAGGCCTATGGCCAACTCCTTGTCCCCGGGGAAGCCGTCCAGCAGGTCGAAGTTGGCCGGCCCCCAGGCGAAATCTAGGCCTATAACGTCGAAGGGCAACTGATACAGCCTGGGCGCTAGGCCGGAGACGTCGCGGAAATAGATGCAGACCTCCGTTTTGCAGGTGAGTCCCTGGGTAACCGCCTCCGACGCTTCTTCGAGGATAGGGAACTCGTCCTTGTCCATGATAATGGCAGGCTCGTCAAACTGGATGAGGGGAGCGCCAGCCTCCTGAAGAGCCAGGGCCTCTTTGTTGAGGGCGGCTGCTATGTCCATCACCATTGTCCTGAGATCGGAATAGACGCCTCTTTGCGAGAGCTTGGCCAGCGTGTAGGGACCCGTGATGACGGCCTTGACCGGCTTGCTGCTGTGCTCCTGGGCGAACTTGTAGTCGCGGACCAGAATGGGTTCAGTCCACTCCAGGTTGGATTCGGCGATGGGGTGACGGTAGTAGGTGTTGGAGTCGAAGTAGCGAATGAGGCCGTTGATGGAGAAGCCGTTGATCCTTCCCGCTATATAGGTCTGGCCGTCGTCCCAGCGAATCTGGCCGTCGGTGACAACGTCTATACCGGCATCGACCTGTTCCTGGATGACCTCCTTCGTCACCTCGTCCTCTACGCGGTGCAGCTCTTCCATGGTGATTTTGCCCTGGTCGTGCTGGCCTATGGCGCCTCGCAGGCTTGGCGCCTTGGTTCCGGGGCCTATCTTTGGGTAGTTGCCGATGACAGTTGTTATCAAAGGGGGTTCTCCAAGGGGATTAGGTATTGCGAGATGGTGTATCGGCCTTTAATTTTATCCTAGGCCCATGACGGATGCAATCGGTAGCCGTGTCTGTAGGCCCGTTTGCCCGCCCGCCGGATGAACCGCTATCATTGGGTCTATGAAAAGAGTGGTTCAAAGAGGTTCGCTGGCGCTGCTGGCCGCGATTGTCGGGCTGTCGGCCTGGGTGGGCGTGTCGGAGCAGGGGAATACTGCCGTGAGGACGGCGCTGTTCTTACCGGAAATAGTCGGCAGGATACCGGTGAAACTTCAACCGTATCTGGTAGAGGAACCCCTGTACGAACGGAGCCTGTTCCAAGCCGAGGACGGCAGGCTTATAGAGATGGACCTCTACACACCGGTCGATGATGGAATCCACCCGGCTGTGGTGCTCTTCTTTGGGGTCATACCGGCAAGCCGCGACGACCCAAGGATAGTGGGCCTGGCCAACGGGCTGGCGCGTTCCGGAATGGTTGTCCTCATACCGTGGTCGGAGGTCATGCTGACCGAGCGGAGAATGGAACCGGAGGCCGTGGAGATAGTGGCGTCGGCGTACCTGTTCCTGGAGGATATGGAAGGGGTCGACAAGGAGCAGATCGGGCTTGCCGGGTTCTGCGTCGGGGCGTCCTTTGCCGCGCTGGCGGCACAGGATGAACGGATCAGCGACAGAGTGGCCTATGCCAACCTGTTCGGGGCCTACTATGATGCCCGCGACCTGATGGTGTCGGTGGCGAGCCGGAGCCGAGAGTACGACGGCTCTATACGGCCCTGGCAGCCAAGGGACGATACCCAGGAGGTCTTTACGCGGCACCTGGTAGAGGCGCTGCCGGATGCGGAGGAGCAGGAAATCCTGCGTCGCGTATTCCTGGACGGAGAGACCGAGCCGGAAGATCTGCCGGACTCGCTTTCCGAATACGGCCAGGTAGCCTACCGCCTGCTGACAGGAGTGGACAGAGACGAGGCAGAAGAGCTGATGCGACAGTTGCCGGACAGCTTCCTGGAGGAGCTTGAATCCATTTCTCCCAGCACCAAAATCGACCGGTTGGAAGCGCACGTGCTGCTGATGCACGATAGGGAGGATACGGCTATTCCGGCCGTGGAATCTAAGCGTATGGCGGAATCACTGTCGGACGGAGACGTCTACTACACGGAGTTCTCCATATTCCAGCACGTTGACCCAACGCGGCCGGTGCCCTTTCCTGAGCTGATAAGGGAGATGGGGAAGCTGTACCTGCATATGTACAACGTGATGAGGGTGGCGGCTTAGTGTACGGTTGGTTGGGGTTTTGGAGTCATGCTAGAATAGGCCGTGCTTTAACCTAATCTGGAGACGTGAATTGCCCAGAAACTATTGGATGGTAGTCCTCACTCCTGAGAACTACCTGGTGACCAAGGAGCAGGAGTTCAAAGTCCAGGGATTCAAGAGCTCCCAGCGGAAGAAAGCTCAGCGCATAGAGGTGGGCGACCGCATGTTGTTCTATATCAGCCGCATGCAGACGTTTGCTGCCGCCGCCACGGTGACGTCCACCTTCTTTGAAGACCATAGCAAGCTGTGGAAGGACTACCACCCTGAGGAGGACTTCCAGTACAGGGTGAATATAGAGCCCAACGTGGTCTTGGAAGAGGAGCAGTTCATAGACGCGCACCAGGTGGCTCCACGCATGGACTTTGTGAAGAAGTGGATCCCGGAGTGGTGGCCCCTGGCCTTTATTGGCGACCTGCACATAATTCCCAAGAAAGACCTGGCCTTCATCGAGGACGAGATGAAGAAGATAAACTCTCGTACCGGACGGAGAAGGGGCAGGTCCAGACGCAGGTTGGGCGCACGAGTCTAGGGGGCTTCCCTATATGGGTTTGCCCGCCACCACGCGCTCCTTCTGCGCTTCCGTCACTACGGGAACAACCGTTACGGTTGAGCCGGTCTTCTCCGCCAGCCTTTCATAGAGCCTTTCCGCGTCCGAGTCCTCTCTGCCGTGGAAGATGAACACCATATCGAAGTCGCCTTTGGTCCACAAAACACCGATGAAGGTCCCACCGCCTAGGCCGGGGTCGGCCACGGCTTCGCCTCGAGACTCAATGTCGCCGGTCCTGGCCAGCTCGCGGGCTATATCGTCCGCGGCAAGCTGCTGCTCTCCGAACCTGGGGCCGCTGAACCTCAGCAATCCTACGTAGTCGGGCATTGGAACCTCCTTAGATCATGTTCGGATAAAGTATGGGGAACCCGCCGGTGCCCTGCAGGTCCGGCCACGTCCTATCATGGTATATCGGGTATATCATGCGGTACGCCTTGACCGCGGCCCGAAGCTCCGCGATGGCGTTGTGATGGTCGTCTACTCGCACGTCCAGGAAGGGGTTGGCGTCGGAGCGCTTCCAGTGGACCTGGATGGCGGCGGCCTGCCTGCCCCTGCCATCGCCTCCCACTTCGTCGGCGGCTTCGTGGCATCTGATGAGACGCTCTTCCAGGGGAAGCCCGCTGCCCTCGGTGGCCTCGAAGGTGTCTCCGAATGCGTTAGCGACATCCGGGCCGTACTTGGTGCCGGCGTAGCAAGCGTAGTTCGGGCCTATTCTCTCGCCAACGTTGCCTGAGCCGTACCCCGGTGATACCCAGACCGCGGGTGTCCCGGCGCGGTCCAGCAAGCAATAGGCGCCTTGCCCGTCGCTCACGCTCTTCAGAGCGTCCATGGCCTCTTTGGCGGGGAATCCCAGCATCAGCAGGGCTATAGCGCGACGGCGCTGCGTTTCAACGCCGCTGCTGCCCATCATTCCCACTTCGCCCATGCCCCTGAGCACGCGGGAACCCACTGCGGGATTTTTTGTTACCACAAGGCCGCCAAACTGGCCGGTATTGGGGTCGTGACCAATTAGGGTTATTGTCATTGAACTCCTCCTCCTACAGTTTCCCCTGTATGTCCAGCTCTTTTTCCCATCTGATCATGGCGGGCATGACGCTTACCGTTGCGTCCTGTCTTTCTCCCAGGGTGCTGAAGATATTCTGAGCGGTATCCTCGTCTGGGGCTTCCAGGACAAAGAGCATGTCCAGGTCACGGCTTTCACCGTGGTTCCACACCATGGTCAGGTAGTGAGCGCGACCTCTCCCAATCTCCTCGGCTACGGCTCTCGCTGCCCATCCCGTGGCCAGTTCGTCTTCACCCGAACGTTTACAAGACTCGTTGTACTTCATCAAACCTATGAAACTCGCCAAGCTGCACCTCCTTTCATCTAAGAGTTGGCGTCTATTATATATGGAATCATCGCAACGTGTGGCTTGCCCGTATGTCCGCTTGTCCGTCCTTTGTTGACTCACCGCCATGCAGCCAATATCATCTGCCACATCTGTCTGGCGTACCGTGAGCTTTCTTGCTGAATCTTGCTGAGGTGAAAGAAAATGTCCGTTGACCCTGCCCTTTATCAAGCAATGCGCTACCGTTCCATTGGCCCCTTCCGCGGAGGCCGTGTGCTGGCCGTGGTCGGAGACCCCGTAGACCAGGCTACGTTTTATTTCGGAGCCTGCTCTGGCGGGCTGTGGAAAACGGACGATGCCGGAGTGTTCTGGCACAACATATCGGACGGCTATTTCAAGACCGCCTCCGTTGGCGCCATAGCCATCGCTGAATCTGACCCCAACGTGATCTACGTGGGCATGGGCGAATCCGCCCTTCGCAGCAACGTGACCCACGGCGACGGCGTCTACAAGTCTACCGACGCAGGGAAGACCTGGACACATCTGGGTCTGGAGGACACCCGGCACATTGGACGGGTGCGCGTGCATCCGCAGAATCCCGATCTGGTCTACGTGGCGGCGCTGGGGCACGCCTTCGGCCCCAACGAGGAACGCGGCGTCTTCCGCTCCAAGGACGGCGGCGCGACCTGGGACAAGATTCTCTACAAGAGCGACCGCGCTGGTGCCATAGACCTCTCCATGGACCCCAACAACCCCCGCATCATCTACGCCGCTATCTACCAGGTCAGGCGCTATCCCTACACCATCGTCAGCGGCGGCCCCGACAGCGGCCTGTGGCGTTCGGTTGACGGTGGCGACTCCTGGGAGGAGATAACGGGGAGCCCAGGCCTGCCGGACAAGCCTATGGGGCGCATAGGCGTGGCCGTTTCGCCCGCCCAGCGCGACAGGGTCTGGTGCCTCATAGAGCACGACGACGGCGGCCTCTTCCGGTCGGACGACGGCGGCAAGACGTGGGCGCTCACCTCTAACAACGCTGACCTACGCAGGCGCCACTTCTACTACACGCACCTCTTCGCCCACCCCACTGATCCCGAAACCTGCTACGTGCTGAGCGGACGCAACTGGAAGTCCACCGATGGAGGGCGTACCTTCACCAGGTTCACCACTCCCCACGACGATGACCACGATATTTGGATAGACCCCAAGAACCCGCGGCGTATCATCCATGCCAACGACGAGGGAGCCAGCATTTCATTTAACGACGGGGCGTCCTGGACAAGGCTGGAAAACCAGCCCACGGGTCAGTTCTACCACGTGACTACGGACACCAACTTCCCCTACAGGGTCTACGGTACACAGCAGGACGGCAGCTCTATCAGCATTCCCAGCCGCTCGGCCACGGGCGCGATAACCCAGACCGAGTGGTACTGCGTTGGCGGCGGCGAGGCCGGCTACGTGGCGGTCAGACCGGACGACCCCAACATAGTGTACGCGGCGCACAGCGGCGGCGGCCCTATGAGCAGGCTCGATAGAAGGACGGGACAGGGGCTGGACATCAAAGTGTGGCCGGAGCGGGCCAGCAATCTTGCCCCCGAAAACTTGAAGTACCGCTTCCAGTGGACATTCCCCATAGTGATATCGCCCCATAACCCCAACGTTCTCTACGCGGCTGGCAACCACGTTTTCCGCTCCACCACGGAGGGAGCAAGCTGGGACGAAATCAGCCCCGACCTGACACGGAACGACGTGAAGCGCGGCGGCGCATCGGAAGGGGCGCCGGCAGAGGGCTTGCCACCGTGCACCATCTTCGCCTTCGATGAGTCGAAAGTAGAAAAAGGGGTGCTATGGGCAGGGTCCGACGATGGCCTGGTGCACGTATCGCGCGACAACGGAGAGAACTGGCGGAACGTAACGCCTCCCGGTCTGCCCGAATGGTCGCTGGTCAGCATCATAGACCCGTCGCCCCACGATGGGGCATCGGCGTACGTGGCGGCCACGGCTTACAAGCTGGACAACTACCGCCCGTATCTATTCAAGACCAGTGACTACGGGGAGACATGGACGCAAATAAACAACGGCATCCCGGACAACGATTTCACTAGAGTGATCAGGGAAGACCCCGCAAGACGCGGACTGCTCTATGCAGGCACCGAGACCGGCATATACGTCTCCTTTAACGACGGGGAAAACTGGCAGTCGCTGCAACTGAACCTTCCCGTGGCGCCGATCCACGACTTCGTTATCAAGGACAATGACCTTGTTGTCGCCACTCATGGCAGGGCTTTCTGGATCCTGGACGACCTTACCCCACTCCATCAAATCAGCGACGAGTCCTCTCAAGCTCCGGCCATCCTCTACAAACCAAGAGAGGGGTACAGGTTTCCCATGTGGCGGCCTCTGCGCCCCGATGCCTCATCGGTGGCGGGCATGAACTACGACCGCGGCGCGGGACCGGTCATCTTCTCCTGGTACACGGAAAAAGACGGCGAGGGCAACATCGTGAAGCAGACGTACTTGGACGCGGGCCAGAACCCTCCTGACGGGGTGGTGGTGTACTACTACTTCAAGGAGCAGCCTGAGGGAGAGGTGACGCTGACCGTCTTGGACAAGGAAGGCAACACCGTGAACACGTTCCGCAGCAAGGAAGAGTGTTCGGATTACAAGGGGCCGTTCTTGCCCAAGAAGGCGGGCATGAATCGGTTCCTATGGAACATGCGCCATTCAGACGCGGAGACCGTCCCCGGAGACGAGACGGTGGGCGGCCTGGACGAGAGCGTGAACGGACCCATGGCGGTTCCCGGAAGCTATAGGGTGAGGCTTCAGGCCAACGGCCAGACGCTAAGCCAGTGGTGCGAGGTAAGGAAGAACCCGTTGAACCCGTCCACCCAGCAGGACCTGGAGGCGCAGCACCGTCTTCTTATGCAGCTCAGGGACAAGACATCGGAGATATCCGGCGCGGTGGTGCGGTTGCGGAAAGTCCGCGCACAGGTTGAAGGCTGGTTGCAAAGACTGGGCGATAGTGAAGATTCGAAGCAGGTGGAGGAAGCGGGGCAAGCGATCAAAGAAAAACTCGGTGAGATTGAAGGCGAACTGATACACGTGCCCGCTCCGGGAGCGCCCAGCTTGGATGCTGCCGTGAAGCTCTACTCCAAGCTTCCCGCGTTGAACTCGGTGATTGCCAGTGCCGACTATGCGCCGACAAAGCAAGCCGTGGAAACTTTCCAGGATATCGCGAGTCGTGTGGACGAACAGATCGGCCTGCTGGACAAGGTGATAGAGCAGGACGTGCCGGAGTTCAACCGGATGGTTGGCGGGCTGAACATCGAGCCGGTAAAGGCTTGAAGATACCTAGGAGGGTGCAAGCATGACAACGGTGGATGCCTCATTGCTTCAGGCGCTGGAATGGCGCAGTGTCGGGCCGTTCAGGGGAGGCCGCGTTATCGCCGTGGCCGGTGACCCCAGTAACCTGGGCACGTTTTACTTCGGATGCTGCGGCGGCGTCGTCTGGAAGACCGACAACGGCGGCGTGTTCTGGGAGAACATATCCGACGGCTACTTCAAGACCGGCTCCGTCGGCGCTATAGCCGTCTCCGAGGCCGATCCCAACGTCATCTACGTGGGCATGGGTGAAACCGCCCTTCGCGGCAACATCTCCCACGGCGACGGCGTCTACAAGTCCACCGACAAGGGCAAGACCTGGACGCACCTCGGCCTCGCCGACACCCGTCACATAGGTCGGGTGCGAATTCATCCCAAAGACCCTGATACGGTCTACGTCGCCGCCCTCGGTCACGCCTTCGGCCCCAACGAGGAACGCGGCGTCTTCCGTTCTAAGGATGGCGGCAAGAACTGGGAAAAGGTGCTCTACAAGAGCGAAAACGCCGGCGCTATCGACCTCTCCATTGACCAGACCAATCCCAGGGTGCTCTACGCCGCGATCTGGCAGGCACGCCGTCTCCCCTACGACATACGAAGCGGCGGCCCCGACAGCGGACTGTGGCGTTCCAACGACGGTGGCGACACCTGGCAGGACATCTCCGCCGCTCCGGGCTTGCCAACAGGGGTAGTGGGCCGCATCGGAGTGGCCGCGTCTCCGGCCAGACAGGGCCGCGTCTGGGCGTTGATAGAAGTCGAAGACGGCGGCATGTTCCGCTCCGACGACGGCGGCGATACCTGGCAGAAGACCTCCGGTCAGAGAGATCTGCTCAGCAGGCCGTTCTACTACACCCACGCCTTCGCCCACCCCACGGACCCCGATACCTGCTATGTTCTGAGCAACCGCAACTGGAAGTCCACCGACGGCGGTCGTACATTCACCAGGTTCCTCACCCCTCACGACGACAACCACGACATATGGATAGACCCCGCCAACCCTGACCGCATGGTTCACGGCAATGATGAAGGCGCCAGCGTCTCCTATAACGGCGGAGAGACCTGGACGCGGCTTGACAACCAGCCTACGTCGCAGTTTTACCACGTGATCACTGACAACCAGTTCCCCTACAGGATATACGGCGCGCAGCAGGACTGCAGCACTATAACAATACCCAGCAGGTCGCATAGCGGCGCTATAACCAGCAACGATTGGTACGCCGTTGGGGGAGGGGAGAGCGGCTATATAGCAGTCCGCTCGGACGACCCCAACATCGTCTATGCCGGTCACCACGTCAACGGAAGGGTCACTCGCTACGACCACCGTACGGGACAGGGCCGGGATATCAAGGTGTGGCCGGAAGCCGCCATGGGATGGGGAGCCAAGGACGTCAAGTACCGCTTCCAGTGGACGTTCCCCATTGTGCTCTCTCCCCACGATCCAAACGTTCTCTACGTCACCGGCAACCACGTCTTCCGCACCACCAACGAAGGCTCAAGCTGGGACGTCGTCAGTCCGGACCTGACCCGTAACGACACTTCCAAGATGGAGGCGCCGGGTGGGCCGATTACAAAGGAGTTCACCAACGTTGAGTATTACGGAACGGTGTTCGCCTTTGCCGAATCGCCGGTGCAACAGGGCGTGCTCTGGGCAGGCTCCGACGACGGATTGGTGCACGTCTCCCGGGACAACGGCGAGACATGGCAAAATGTAACCCCGCCCGATCTGCCTGAGTGGGCTTTGATCAGCATAGTCGACCCGTCGCCTCACGACGCAGCGGCGGCCTACTTTGCCGCCACCCGTTACAAGTCCGACGATTTTACCCCGTACCTGTACAGGACGCACGATTACGGCGAAACCTGGCAACGAATCACCAACGGACTGCCGGACGACGACTTCACCAGGGTCATCCGTGAGGACCCGTCCAAGCCGGGTCTCCTCTATGCTGGCACCGAGACCGGCGTCTACGTCTCCTTTGACGATGGGGAGAACTGGCAATCGCTGCAACAGAACCTGCCCGCAGTCCCCATCCACGATTTCGTCATCAAAGAGAACGATTTGGTCGTGGCCACTCACGGACGCTCTTTCTGGGTGCTGGACGACCTCACACCCCTGCAGGAAATAACGGATGACCTCGCCAAAGCCGAGGCGCATTTGTTCAAGCCAAGGACGGCGTACAGGTTCCCCGTGCGGCGCGGAGGTCTCGGCGGCAGTGAGGGGCGCAACTACGATAGGGGAGATGGAGCTATCATCTTCAGTTGGGACCAGACCACGTCGCCGGAGGGGCAGCCCATCCGGCGCTTCCTGGACGCCGGGGCAAACCCGCCGGACGGCGTCACGGTCAGCTACTACCTTAAAGAAGAGCCGGAGGGCGAGGTGCTGCTCACTTTCGAAGACCGGCGTGGCGAAGTCATCAAGTCCTTTTCCAGTGTGCTCAGCAGTGCTAACAAGGATGACCTCCGCGTGCCCGCCAAACAGGGCCTCAACAGGTTCATCTGGGACATGCGCTATCCCGACGCGGTCAAGCACTCCAGCAGCGTGGGCGCGGAAGGATACTTCTCCACGCTGAGGGGCCCTATGGCGCCTCCCGGCACATATACGGTCGCTTTGTCCGTGGCGGGGAAGAGGTTGGCGCAGAGCTTTGAGATAAGGAAGAACCCTCTCATTACGGCAAGCCAGGACGACATAGAAGCCGAGTTCCAGTTGCTTCTGCAAATCAGGGACAAGGTTTCAGAGTCCCAGGAGGCGGTACGACGGCTGCAGAGCATTCGCGATCAGTTGGAAGGCTGGGTGAGCCGCACTGAGGGGACGCAGGCCCACCAGGCCGTGGATCAGGCGGCGCAAGGAATCAAAGAAAAGCTGGGCGCAATCGAAGAGGAGCTCGCCAGGACTGCTCCCGGCCAGCCTATGAAGCTGGGCGACAAGCTGGCTGGTCTGAGTGTCATAGTTGCCAGCGCTGACGAAAGGCCGACGCAGCAGTCCTACGACGTGTTCCGGGACGTCGGCGCGCGCGTTGATCTGCAGACCGACAGTCTACGGCAGATAGAAGAGGATGATCTGCGGCGGTTCGTAGAGGTGCTGAACGAGTTGGGTGTGCCGTCTGTTAAATCCGCCTAGCTGCAATGAATCTATTGACATACCTATGAACGTATGTTGTCATATGTAGGCTTTACTGTTCCAACCTCAGGGAGGGGTGCGATGAAATTGAGACATTTATTGGGTTTGGTTTTGGCTCTGGGTCTTGTTTTTACCCTGGCTTGTGGATCTGCGGAGGAAGAAGATACTCCTACAGCTCCCACGGCTCCTACAGCCACTGCTACTCCTAGACCCGAGTTCACGCCTACTACCCCGGACATTGTAATTCCAACCGCCACCCCAACACTGGCGCCGGGCGTGACGGCTGTGCCGCAGCCGACTGCCACGCCTACTCCGGTGCCGGCTGATGAACCTGATCGGTACGGAGGCACACTGGTCGCGCCTTACGGGTCAGGCTCCTGGCTCTTCGACTTGAACCATCGGCCCGGTTTCTCTTGGGGTCAGATAGGCAAGATAGGCAACGTCTACGGACAGCTTATCCGCGTTGACCTCAAGGACCGCGTCACCGTGGAGCCGGACCTGGCGGAATCCTGGTCGGCAAACAGCCCGACGGAGTACACGTTCACGCTCAGGGACGGCATTGTTGACCACGAGGGCAACCCGTTCACCATAGAAGACGTTTACTGGCAGATGTACCGCTACATTGAAAGGCCCAACGGGCTCCAGGCCAGGCAGCAGGGATGCGTGCGGGCGTACGTGAGTCCAATTGAGGACGATAACGGTAACGTAGTGGCCAACCCCGGCGCGGAGATAACCGGCCCCAATGAGTTGACGGTGCGGCTGCAAGCTCCACGGGGAGCTTTCGTACCCTGCTTCTCCGGCGCTTGGGTATTCTTTGGGCCCGACACGCACACCAAGCCGATAGATACCGACCCCAACGAGCCGTGGCGTGACCTGGCTCCGGATAAGCAGGTCGGTACCGGCCCGTTCATGGTTACTAGCACCTCCATCGACAGCAACGAGGTTTGGGAGCGCAACCCCAACTTCTTCCGTGAGGGCCTTCCCTATCTGGACAGCGTCGAAATGGTGCAGATGACCGATACGACAACTCGTATCGCGGCTTTCAGGGCAGGACGAATTGACCTGACCGGGATATTCGACTCGCAGCCTGGACGCAGGGACGCGGAGCGGTTGATAGCCGACATTCCGGAGGACTTTACCTTCGAAATCATCAACGCCTTGGGATGGAGAGGTCAGACCGTCAACGTCACCAAGCCGCCATTTGGCCCCATAGGAGATCCAACTGCAGATACGCTGCGTGACGTAATCCAGATGGGCACCAACAGGCAGGAGATAAACCTGCTCTCGTATGACGGCACGGGTATACTCTCTACCCCTTACTTCTTCGGCTGGGACTGGATCAACACCGCGGAACAGTGGTACGAGAAGCTCCCTGGATTCAACCCTGATCCCATGGTCAAGGCAGACCTCATAGCGGAGGCGCAGGGCAAGATGCAGAGTCTGGGCTACGGTCCCGACAACCCGTTGGAGATAAACGTTCTCTGCACCACCTCAAACAAGACTGAGTGCGAAGGTATCCTTGCCCACTACGAGCGCGACCTCTACATCAAGGGAACCGTCGAAGGATTCGTGGACCTGGCTACCCGCAACTCCCAGAGAGACTCTGGCGACTTCACGCTGGAAATAGCGTTCAGCAACGGCGTAGCCTTCCCAGACCCGGACGCATTCAACCTGCTTCCGTTCACGCCCAACTACAAGGGCGGCAACAACCCCACGGGTTGGGACAACCCCGAGTGGGAGTCGCTGTTCAACGATCAACTGGTGCTCGACTCTCCGGCTGAAAGAGGCCCCATTCTGGCTCAAATGGCCCAGATCCTCTATGACGACGCTGCTATGATAGGAACGCTTCGCCCCGGACTGGTTCACGGCATGAGGACCAACATCCATGACTACGTGCCGCCGTTCATCCACGCTGGTAACTACTCACTGGAGAATGTCTGGCTTAGCGACATGATGTAACCGCCGGTTAAGCGTATGTGATAAACTATGGCCGCCATCACTGGCGGCCATAGTTTATCTGGAGGGATATGCGTAAGTACGTTATAAGAAGAGTACTGCTTTTCATTCCAACGATGATTGGCGTCTCCATCGCCATCTTCATAATCCTGCGCGTTATACCCGGCGACATTGCCTCCATCATCCTGGGCGGGCCGTCCGGTGAGGGAGCCTACTCACTTGAAGAGTTAGAGGCGCTCCGTGAGCAGTTGGGTTTAAATCGTCCCATCGTGATCCAGTATTTTGACTGGGCTTGGAGCATGGTTAGAGGAGACTTCGGCGACTCATATCTACTCAGCCGCCCCATTTCGGATGAGCTGAGGAGGCAGTTCCCTGTCACCCTTCAACTGGCCTTCTTCACCGCGCTGGTTGTCAGCGGCATAGCCATACCCATAGGCATCCTGGCCGCTATCAAACGCGACTCCTGGTTGGACGTGGTCCTCCGCGGCTGGGCAATACTGGGCTTGGCTGCGCCCACCTTCTTTGTTGCTATTCTGTTCATACTGGGGCTCTCCCTCTATTTCAGGTGGCTGCCGCCGGTCGGTTTTGTCAACATGTGGGATGATCCCGTGACCAGCTTCCAGCAATTGATCTTCCCCGCCATGGCTCTCGGGTTCAGCAGCAACGGCTTGCTGCTGAGGATGACGCGGACGCAGCTCTTGGAGGTGATGGGAGAGGACTATGTGAGGACGGCCAGGGCAAAGGGCCTGGGAGAGCGTATTGTCATCTGGCGGCACGCCGTACGCAATGCACTGCTGCCCGTTGTGACAATCGGCGGGTTTCAGATTGGTGGGTTGCTGTCGGGGACTATAGTAATAGAAACCGTGTTCAACATACCCGGCGTCGGACTGGGGCTGGTCAGAGGTCTCAACGCCAGGGACATGCCTCTGATTCAAGTGTACATCCTCTATTTTGCGGCAATGGCGCTGGTAGTGAACCTGGTTGTCGACCTCACCTACGCCTGGTTGGACCCAAGGATCCGTTACAATTAGGAGCGACATGGCGAGACAGTCTGAAGGGACCATACTCCAGGAACCGTTTAGAGCGCAGGCTCCGGCCAAGTGGCGTAGTTACCTCCGTGCCTTTGCCCGCTTCATGCGCACTAAGCCGCTGGGAGCAATAGGAGTAATACTGATTGTTCTGTTCGTGCTGCTGGCAATAACCGCTCCCTCGGTTTCGCCGCGCGACCCTGCTGAAATAGACGCTTATAACATACTCGCCTCACCCACGTCCGACCACCTGTTCGGCACGGATATGCTGGGACGCGATATGCTCAGCCGGACAATATGGGGGTCTCGAGTCTCCATCTTCGTTGGGCTTGTCTCAATGCTGGGCGCCAGTATTGTGGGAGCCGTCCTTGGCGTCACCAGCGCTTACTTCGTTGGCAAGTTCGACCTGATTGTGCAGCGCTTCATAGACGCTCTAACCGCTTTTCCCTCACTGCTGCTGGCTATGGCCCTGGTGGCCGCCTTCGGATCGTCGTTCTTAAACGTGATAGCGGCGCTGGTCATTGTGTTCACCCCAAGGATTACGCGCGTCGTCCGCTCTGTGGCGCTCAGCATCAAGGAAATGCCCTACGTGGAATCTAGCCGCGCCATTGGTGCGGCTGATTTGCGGATCATGTTCAGGCACATACTTCCCAATACTTTCGCCTCCTTGATCATCGTATCATCCGGATTGATCGGCAGCGCCATCGTAATCGAAGCATCTCTGAGCTTCCTTGGAGTGGGCACAACCAACCTCGTTTCATGGGGAGGCCTGCTCAGCGGGGAGGTCATGCAGTTCTTCACTGCCGCGCCGTGGATTGTCCTCTTCCCGGGAATAGCCCTGACGCTCCTCGTCTTTGGAGTGAACGTGCTGGGCGACGCCCTGCGCGACGTTCTGGATCCAAGGTTGAGGGGCAGAAACTAGCAACCGCAAGAGGTTTGGCCCTGGCAAGAGGGAGGGCATGAGCAAGATCCAGGAAGCCGACGACGAACTGTTTCAGATGATATTGGCCCGGTACGGCGACCGGCTAACCGGCCAGGAGACGGACGAGGTAAGGAAGATAGTCCGCAGAATTGCCAAGACCTCGCAGGAGTTGCGGACCGTACATCTGGCCAACAGCGATGAGCCGATGGCGCTGTTCCAGCCCTACACGGACGAAGATGAAGCCTGACGTTGTGTTCACCCCCCTGCGCGACCTTGCCGAACTGGTGCGCACAAAGCAGGTCTCTTCCCTGGAACTGACCAGGACGTTCCTGGATAGACTGGAGGCCTACGGCCCCAGGTACAACGCCGTTGTCACCGTCACAGCCGAGCGAGCCATGCGGTTAGCCGCCCGCGCTGACGAGGAGATCAAGTCGGGGCACTACAGGGGCCCTCTGCATGGCATCCCGTACGGCGTCAAAGACCTGCTGGCCACCTCCGGCGGCATACCGACCACCTGGGGCGCGGCGCCCTTCCGCAATCAGACCTTTGACTATGATGCCACGGTAATCAGGAAGCTGGAGGATGCAGGCGCCGTTCTGGCAGCCAAGCTGGCCATGGTCGAGCTGGCCGGTGGTCTCGGCTACCGCTACCCCGAAGCCTCCTTCAGCGGGCCGGGGATCAATCCTTGGAACAGCGATTACTGGACGGGCGGCTCTTCCAGCGGGTCCGGCGCCGCTGTTTCCGCGGGGCTCATTCCATTCGCTCTGGGTTCGGAAACCGGCGGCTCCATACTTTCTCCTTCCAGCAGCTGCGGCGTGACCGGAATGAGAGCCACCTACGGCAGAGTGAGCCGCTATGGTGCAATGGCCCTGAGCTGGACGCTGGACAAGATAGGCCCCATTGGGCTCACCGCTGATGATTGCGGGATTGTATTGGACGTCATCGCGGGCTGGGACCCGGCAGATCCGTCCTCCACGAAACGGCCGTACCGATACGATGCTCAGTATTCGTTCAGCAGCCGGCCCAGGCTTGCCGTGGTTGGTGATGATCTGCAGGGAATCCCGTCGGACGTGCGCGCCAATTTCGAAGAGTCTCTGCGGTTACTCTCCGCCGAGGCGGACATCTCCGAAATCAAAGCGCCGGACTTCCCTTACGAGACTGTCAATCAAACGATTCTCCAGGTCGAATCGGTCAGTGCGTTCGAGGACTTGATAGAGAGTGGAGCCGTTGCTGAGCTTACCGATCCGGGCAATCACTACGGCGGCTACGCGCGCACCGCCGTGCTGGCCCGCGATTACTTACGGGCCTTGCGCATCAGGCGCAAAGTTGCTCTGGAGGTAGACGACCTGCTCTCCAACTATGACGCCATCGTTTCTCCTACAAAGCCATTGACTTCCGTGCCCTTTGGAGAGGAGAAGGGCAGCGACGTATCGCCTGCTCCCCGCAACACTGTCAGCGCCCTGGCGAACCTGGCCGGATTGCCCGCTATTTCGGTGCCGAACGGCTTTGGAGACCACAATCTGCCCACCGGACTGCGGTTCACGGGGAGAGCCTACAGGGAAAATACCGTTCTGGCCCTGGGGCGCGTCTATCAGTCGCTTACCGGCTGGCATTTGAAGCACCCGGAAGTGGCGGCGTGACATGGTGATGTGTACTGGAGCGGAGCATGATTAAGCGCATGGCACGAGTCCTCAAGTTCGACGGAAGCGCCTATGAAGAAGCGCTCGAATCGGACACCGCCACCCTCGAAGCGCTGGCCATCGTCCTTCTCGGCGGCATATCCATAGCCATGGGGGTGATCCTTGGCGCAGCCAGCGAAAACAACCTTGAGGGCCGCGGCCTGATACTGCTTCGCAGCCTCTCCGCCGCCATAGCCGGCTGGATGGCCGTCAGCCTTCTCGCCCTGGGCATAGGAAGGCTGGTCAGAAGAAAGACCACCCTGACTCAAACGCTCCGCACGGTGGGATATGCCAACGCTCCGGGCATATTCACCATCGTGATAGTAGTGGCTTCTGTCAATCAGTCGTTTGCCTTGATGCTCAACGCATTGATACTAGGCTGGATCGTGCTGGCTATCTCGCAGGCAGTCAGCCGGAGCATAGACATGCCTTTTTCGGTGGGGCTTTGGACTGGACTGGTGGGAATATTGATCATGGTAGCGATAAGAAACGTATTCACCAGCGCCTTGCTTTAGGTATAATGGTGGCTGTTTTTGCAAATAAGGATAGAGCGTCTCAATGCTCCTCCAAAACAAGCGCATGTCGTCACATGCGGCATATCTATAGCTGAAGTACGGCGTGGGCATGCAGAAAATAGAAGAACCAAGTCAAATAGGCGCTGAACCGGGAGCTTCCGCAACGCCGCCAAGAAGATCTCGTAAATACCTGCTTCCTGCCCAGATAGTAGTCGGATTGGGGCTTAGCGCATTATTGATATGGTTGCTGTTCCGTGGCCTGGACTGGCAGAGGCTCTTTGAAACCCTGAGAGCTTTCCCAATATACCTTTTCCTGCTGGCCTTGGGCGTGTTCCTGTTGGGCATTGCGGCAAGAGCCATGCGGTGGTACATACTGCTGCCCGGGGAACAGATCAGCTTCTGGCGCTTGTTTCTCATACAGAACGCGGGCATAGGTCTGAACAATCTGTCGCCGGTGCGGCTGGTCAGCGAGCCTGTGCAGTTGGCGCTGGTGGTGAGGAGGGGCGGCGTCAATACGGCAACGGCGCTTGCCACGCTGGTCGTGGAACACCTGATGGACGTATTCGCGGTGTCCGTCATCCTCGCCATCAGCATCGTAGCTCTGCCGCAGCTGCGGGGCTTCAGCATTCAGGTGGGCGCCGTGATCATCCTGGCATTCTTCACCTTGGTGGTGCTTTTTGCCGTAGCCAAGGGAATGGATGCGGTGCCGGGGTCCGGCAGGCTGCCATTCCTGCACAAAGCTATGGCCGCTGTTAGAACCCTGGGAAGCTCACCGCTGCGTCTGTTCCTCTCATTTCTGTCCACGGTAGTCCACTGGGGACTTCTCACCCTTAGCGGTTGGATAATTGCCCAGGGCGTTGGCATAGACATCCCGGTGGCTGCGATGGTTGTGCTCATAATGGGAAGCGTGTTCTTTGTCTCCATAGTTCCCTCGGCTCCCGGCGGCATTGGAACATTCCATGGCGCGGTGGTGTTCACAATGGCGCGATTGGGCATACTCAGCGAACCGGCGCTGGTCTTTGGGTTCATCATGCACATAATCCTGTTCATTCCGTCAACGCTGATAGCGATTGTAGTGCTGCCCAGAGAAGGCATACGGCTCTTCGGCAAGTCTCCCGACCTGGCGGTGAATGGCAATAAGGGGGAGAAGGACAGGTGACGTGAGAGGCCTCAAAATCATGCCCGCCTTCCCTGTAGGGGCGGTTTGTGAACCGCCCGTTCGTCCCCATCTCCGCCAATCTCCGCTCATCCTGAACAGCCCCCCACCCGCTCATGGTGAGCCTGTCGAACCATGCCGCCCTTCGTAGCCGAAGGGTCATTGCGAACGCCAGCGAAGCAATCCGGCGGTGGTGTGGGGCTTTCCCTAAAGACTGTTGAAATACCTGATGGCGTCTCTCAACGCTTGGACCAGGAAGTCCACTTCCTCATTGGTGTTGTACACGTAGAAGCTGGCGCGCCCCGATGCGGCAAGTCCAAGCTTGCGGTGCATCGGCATCACGCAGTGGTGACCGGTGCGGATGGCTATGCCCCTCTGGTCAAGGAAAGTGCCAAGGTCGTGGGGGTGGACGTGAGGGTTGTTGAAGGTGACCAGGCCGCCGCGTATGGCGGGGTCTCTGGGGCCCAGGATGTCTAGATCCTCTTCCAACGCCTTGAACTCGCTCAGGGCGTAGGAGGTTATCTCCATTTCATGCTTGCGTACATTCTCCATCCCCAGCGCCTGTAGATAATCTACGGCGGCGCCAAGGGCGACGGCGTCGGCGAAGTTGGGTGTGCCCGCTTCGAAGCGGTTGGGAAGGTCGTTCCAGGTAGCGTGGTCGTACCAGACCTCGCGCACCATTTCGCCGCCGCGAAGGAATGGCTCCATGCCTTCCAGTACGGAAGGTTTGACGTAGAGGACGCCGATACCGGGAGGGGCCATCATCTTGTGCCCTGAAAAGGCCAGGAAATCGCAGTCTATGCTGGCGACGTCCACCGGCATGTGGGGCACGCTTTGAGCGGCGTCGATAAGAATGGCCGCTCCTACTGCATGGGCGCGCTGGGCCAGCTCTGCGACGGGGTTGGTTGCGCCCAGGAAGTTGGATACGTGTACCACGGCCACCAGCTTGGTGCGAGGGTTGATCAGGTCGTCTAGGGATGTCGTATCCAGGGTTCCATCCTCTGCTGCCGGTATGTGACGCAGCGTTGCGCCGGTCATCGCGGCGACCTTTTGCCAGGGCACCAGGTTGCTGTGATGCTCCATCTCAGTGGTGACTATTTCGTCGCCGGGGCCTATGTTCTGCATAGCCCAGGTGCTTGCCACCAGGTTGATGGCCTCCGTGGTGTTCCGCACGAAGATGATGCTTTCCACGGTGGGAGCATTGATGAAGTCGGCAACTTTCTGGCGTGCGCCTTCGTAGTGGTCGGTGGCTTCCATGCTCAGTGTGTGGACTCCCCTGTGCACGTTGGAGTTGAAGCTCTGGTAGACCTCTACCAGGGCATCGATAACCTGCCGGGGCTTCTGTGAAGTGGCGGCATTGTCCAGGTAGACCAGTGGCACGCCGTTGACGCTCCTGGAGAGGATGGGGAAGTCCTTGCGTATGTCTCTAGCGTTGAACATTTTGCTTTCAGCCGGTGGCGCTTTCCGCTATGGCGTCTTGGAGCGCGCTCCAAGTCAGAAGTGCGCATTTGATGCGTATGGGGAACTCTCGTACCCCCCGCAGCACGGCCAGCTCTCCTAAAGACTCCTCTTGATCGGGGCTTAGCTCTTTGCCCTGCATCATCCCTTTGAAAACCGCCACCATTTCACTGGCATCCGCTACGGTGCCTCCCTTGATTGCCTCCGTCATCATGGAAGCGGACGACTGGCTGATGGCGCACCCTTCACCGTAGAAGCCCACGTCTGAGACCAGACCGGCGTCGTCCAGTTTTGCCGTGAGCACCACCCGGTCCCCACAAAAGGGGTTGAACCCCTCCGCTTTGAGGTCGGGTTCTTCCAGAAGGTGATGATTTCGCGGGTTCTTGTAGTGGTCCAGGACTATTTCTTGATATAAGGAATCCAATCCTTCCATTTGCATATTATCTTATCGTTCAGTTGGCTCTCCCGGGTTACTCCTCCGGGGATGATTCCATGAGCCACTCCTCCAGTTTGGAGTGGACAAGACCGCTGACGTGTTCGCGCAGCTGGTCCTGGTTGATGCTGTCTATGACCTCCGCCACGAAGCCGTGGATTACGAAATTGCGGGCGGTGATCTCATCCATCCCGCGAGAGCGTAGGTAGAACATCCACTCGTCGTCAATCTGGCCGCAGGCCGCGCCGTGGCCGCACCTCACGTCGTCCGTATACACCCAGAACGCGGGCTTGGTGTACGCCTCCGCTTCTTTGGAGAGAAGGAGGTTCTTGTCCACCTGGTATGCGTTGACGCCCTTGGCGTCTTCACGGACTATTATGCTGCCGTGGAACACGGAGCGGGACTTGCCGTCTAGGATTCCCTTGTACAGCTCGTTGGCCGTGGTATCGCCCTTGATATGCTCTATGATTACCTGGTTGTCCACGTGCTGCGTTCCGCTGACCATGTAAAGCCCGTTGAGCACGGTGGAAGCTCCCTCTTCCGTCATGCGGGCGTTGAGGTTGTTCCTCACCAGGCCTCCACCCAGGTCTATATTGACCGATGAGAAGTAGCTGTCCCTGGCCAGCACCGCTTCCGTATTGGTTACGTGGTACGCCCTCTCGGAGTGGCGCTGCATCTTGTAGTACCTCAGGGAAGCGCCTGCGCCAACCACGATCTCCGTGACCGCGTTGGACAGGTAGACGCCGTTTGAAAGCCCCACGTGGCTCTCTATTATGCTGGCCGAAGCGTCCCGGCCTGTCAGAATAAGAGCGCGAGGGTATACGTCTATCTCTTCATCGTGGCTGGTGGTGATGAACAGGAGATGGATGGGCTCCTCCAGTATTGCGCCGTCGTCCAGTTGGATGAAAGCGCCGTCTTGGAGAAAGGCGGTGTTGAGAGCGACAAAGGCGTTGTCGTCATAGGCCATGTGCTGCGCCACGTGCTGCTCCACTATGGAGCCGTTGCCGGACAGCGCCGAGGCGATGCTCTCTATCCTCGCGCCATTGGGCAGAGAGTCGAGAGAGGATAGCTGCGGGTTGAATTTGCCGTCCACGAACACGGCAAGGTGCCACTGCTCATGCCCCGGGTTGTAGGGGAGAAGCTGTGCGGAGTCTACGGCGTTGGCCTGCGTGGCAGTCCGGAAGGCGCGTCTGGCAAGAGGGCGAATGTCCGTGTACTTCCACTCTTCATTGCCGCGTCGCGCTGTGGGGAACCCCAGTTCGTTGAACTTGGCGAACGCCGACTTGCGCAGTTCTTGCACCCAAGAGGGGTGGGTAGGGTTCTCCAAAGAATCGAAGGCGACGGTGTAGTTCTCCAAGCTGGTTAGCTGTTGTGTTGCCATGTGATCAACCGCTGACGGATCTGGCGGCTTCCTCGAACTCATCGTAGCCGTTTGCTTCTATTTCGTGCGCAAGGCTCGCCCCGCCCGACTTGACGATGCGCCCGTCTATGAGCACGTGGACAAAGTCCGGCGACAGATAGTTCAGAATGCGCTGGTAGTGAGTAACCAGCAGTATGGCGTGGTCGGAGCGGCGGAAGCCGTTGATCCCTGCCGCCACCTCTCGCAGCGCGTCGATGTCCAGGCCGGAATCCGTCTCGTCCAGGATGGCAAGCCGTGGTTCTAGCACCGCCATTTGGAAGATCTCCATGCGCTTCTTCTCGCCGCCGGAGAACCCCTGGTTGACGTTGCGCTGCACAAAGGCCGCGTCCATCTCCAAGTTGGTCAGCTTTTCCCTCAGTAGGCGGTTGAATTTGATGGGGTCAAGCTCCTCCTCGCCCCGGCTCTTGCGCAATGAGTTATAGGCGGACCGGAGGAACTGGTCAAAGCGGACGCCCGGAATCTCCACGGGGTGCTGGAAGGACAGGAAGATACCGGCCCTGGCGCGGAACTCAGGCAGCATCTCCAGGAGCGGCTCCCCGTCCAGTGCGGCCTCGCCGGAAAAGACCGTATAGCCGGTGTGACCGGCAAGCACGTTGGCCAGGGTGCTCTTTCCGGAGCCGTTTGGCCCCATTATGGCGTGTACTTCGCCTTCTTTGACGGTGAGGCTGATCCCTTTCAGGATCTCTACGTCTCCCACACCGGCATGTAGGTCTTTGATTTCAAGTAGTGTCATTTATGTTTCCCGTCATTCCCGTGCTTGACGCGGGAATCCATGTGAGGAGAGACCGCTGCTACACTGTCATTCTGAACGGAGCGCAGCGAAGTGAAGAATCCAAAGCCTCTGCCTGCAAATCTGAATCGCCTTGAAAGAAACGCAGCTTTGCTCATCCCACGGTTCCTTCCAGGTTCGCCTCCAACAGTCTGGTCGCTTCTACGGCGAACTCAAATGGAAGCTGCTTGAACACCTCTTTGCAGAAGCCGTTGATGATCATGCCGTGGGCGTCCTCTATGGAGATGCCGCGCTGGTTGCAGTAGAAGAGCTGGTCTTCACTGACCCGCGACGTGAAAGCCTCGTGCTCCAGGTGGGACGAGTTGTTCCGCACCTCCACGTAGGGAGTGGTGTGTGCGCCGCACTGGTCGCCGATTAGCAGCGAATCGCACTGCGTGAAGTTCCAGGTGTTGTCGGCGGAGGGCATGACCCGCACCAGGCCGCGGTAGGTGTTCTGTCCCTGGCCCGCGGATATGCCCTTTGCAATGACGGTGCTGCGGGTGTTCTTCCCGATGTGGATCATCTTCGTGCCCGTATCGGCCTGCTGGCGACCCTTGGCCAGAGCCACCGAAAAGAACTCGCCGATGGAGTTGTCGCCCTGCAGGAGCACGCCGGGGTACTTCCAGGTGATCGCCGAGCCGGTCTCCACCTGCGTCCACGATATCTTGGAGTTCTTGCCCAGGCACTTGCCCCGCTTGGTAACGAAGTTGTAGATGCCGCCCACCCCGTTTTCGTCTCCGGGGTACCAGTTCTGGATAGTTGAGTACTTGATCTCGGCGTCATCCAGGGTGACCAGCTCTACTACGGCGGCGTGAAGCTGGTTCTCGTCGCGCATGGGCGCGGTGCAGCCCTCCAGGTAGCTGACGTAGCTGCCTTCGTCCGCGATTATGAGGGTGCGTTCAAACTGCCCGGTGTTCTCCGCGTTGATGCGGAAATAGGTGGTCAGCTCCATGGGGCAGCGCACCCCCTTGGGTATGTAGCAGAAAGAGCCGTCCGAGAAGACCGCCGAGTTCAGCGTCGCATAGAAGTTGTCGGTGTACGGCACCACCGAGCCGAGGTACTTTCGCACCAGGTCCGGGTAGTCCCGGATGGCTTCCGACATTGAGCAGAAGATGATTCCCTGCTTGGCCAGCGTCTCTTTGAACGTGGTGGCGATTGAAACGCTGTCGAATATGGCGTCCACTGCGACCCCGGCAAGACGCTTCTGCTCTTCCAGCGGTATGCCCAGCTTTTCAT
>CAYVEN010000004.1:39536-46349 GCA_964450505.1 uncultured Dehalococcoidia bacterium
CATAGGTCTTCAGGATCTCAGGGTCCACCTCGTCCAGGCTTTCGTAGGTAGGTGTCTCTTTGGGCGCCGAATAGTAGGAGATGGCCTGGAAATCTATGGGCGGATAGTGAACGTTGGCCCATGTCGGGATTTGCTCCCGTTCCACCAGCCTCATGAAATGGTGGAAAGCCTTCATGCGCCATTCCAGCATGAACTCCGGTTCGTTCTTCTTGGCCGAGATCCAGCGTATCGTCTCTTCTGTCAGGCCGGGGGGCGCCGACTCCTGTTCGATGTCGGTGACCCAGCCGTACTTGTAGTCCTGCGCCGCAACGTCCTTGACGACTCTGTTGGTCTCTGTGGCGGCATTATCTGTTGTGGTCATTGATTTACCTCAGCCGTTTGCTTGGACGGTAAGCCAGGCGACGGCTAATCAGTTAGGCTCTGAACTGCCAATCTAAACCCGATTTGTTGACCTACAAGGTCAACAAACTATACTAGCACTTGAGCTTTAATTGGGCAAACTATATCACATGCCACGTCGCTCAAAACGGCTACTCTCCCAGTATTTGCAGTATGACCTCTCGACGACTTGGCCCGTCAAGCTCTACAAAGAACACGCTTTGCCAGCGGCCAAACTGCAACTCGCCGTCTACGATAGGAATGGTCTCGCTGGTGCTCATGAGGAGGTGCTGGCAATGGGCGTGGCCATTGGGGCGCTCGTTTTCGGTCATATTGACGGTGCGTATGTTGAAATCGTTGTGACGGTACTCGTTGTGCCGGGGAGCAACCCTCTCCAGTAACTCTTCCATGTCCTGTATAAGCAGGGGCTCATTTTCGGTTACCTTGATAGCGGCGGTGGTGTGCCTGGAATACACCACTACGCAGCCGTTCTTTACAGCGGAAGAGGCTACTAAGTCGACGACTTGGGGAGTGATGTCTATAAACTCACGAGGCTTGGTGGTTTGCAGAAGCAACCGGTTGGTTACGGCCCGCATGGGGCATCCTCCACTGTTTGATGATTTGCAAACTCACCTTGCTCTGGTCAACAGAAACGCCACCAGTTCACTGAGATGGCGATGGTGGACGGGAGAGAGTTCCGCCGCTCCGATGGTCTCCATGGCTTGGCGCCCCAGCTCCTCCGTGAGAGACTCGGCGCGTTCCTTGGAGCCCGTCTTTTCAAGCATGTCCAGCACCTGTTGAACGTCGGCCTCGTCAACGGACTCCTTGCTGAGAACGTCCTTGATGCCCCTGATGGTAGAGTCGTCGCCGTTTTCAAGTGCGTGGACAACGGGGAACGACTTCTTCTTGCGCTGGATGTCGCTTCCCACGCCTTTGCCCGTGACCGAGGGATCGCCCCAGACTCCAAGGATGTCGTCCCGTATCTGGAACAGATTGCCCAGGTAGCGCCCCGCTTGCGCCATCAATGACGCCATTTCACGGTCGCCCGACCCTATGAACGCACCCACCTCCAGCGCGCACGATATGAGAGCGCCTGTCTTGCGTGAAATCATGTCCAGGTACTCGCCGGTGGTCACGTCCAGCCGTTGTTCGAACGATATGTCCAGGTACTGCCCTTCGATCATCTCCAGGCTGCTTTGGGTGAGGCGGGATGAAGCGTAGAGCAGCCGATCCTCGGAGACTTTCCGCGATTGGGATAGAGCCAGGAAAGCGAGGTTGAACATCACGCTGCCCGCGGTGAGCGCTTTGGGCTCGCCCCAGATGGCCCACAGCGTAGGACGATGGTGCCGCTGCACGTCTCTGTCCTCTATATCGTCGTGGATCAGGGAGAAGTTGTGGATCATCTCCATGGCGGATGCGGCGGCCATAGCGGATTCCATGACGCCGCCGGCAGCCTGGCAAGCCAGGAGGAGCAACGCCGGGCGCAGCCGTTTGCCTTCGGCGTCATTCCTGGGATTGCCGTCTTTATCGCACCAGCCCATATGGTAGCGCAGCGGGGTATACGGAGCGATGTTCTGCTGGGGAATCTCTTGCTGGAGAGCGTTCTCCACAAGCTCGCGGTATTCCCCGAGAACGGAGGGTAGGTCTGCGGAAGAGGCCAGCTGCGAGCGGCCGGTTTCAGCCATTCTGCACGCCGTCGTTCTGGGCGGCCACGCTGGGCTGGGCGCAGAGGCGCTTCAGGTCTTCCAGGTACTTCGGTAGGTGGTCCTCTATGTGCTTCCGTACAGCAGCATCCATCGCAGCTCCTTCACAAACCTCTTCCCCCTTGTTGGGGGAAGACTGAGATGGGGGTGACCGTACGCGGCCACGACCCCTTCGCCGCTCCCGCCGATTATAGCAGATGGCCCCTGTGCTTTCTCGTTGACAGTGGATGGCGGCGGGAAGATACTGTTTGTGCAAGGCAGACCTTCACAAAACCGCCGCACAACTGTCATTCTGAGCGCAGCGAAGAATCTGCGCCGCGGCCCGACAAGCGCACATATAGCTAGGGCGCACACCCTCCGCCCGTAAAAGGTCTCCTGGCAAAGGGAGGAACAGTGAGTACTACGTCTGTGTTGACGCGTGAAGACCTCAAGTCGGCAATAGAGCAGGCGCCAAGAGTGCGCTTGGCCAATATTCCCACGCCCATTGAAGAGCTTTCCAGGCTGAGCGATGCGCTGGGCGGCCCTCGCATCTTGATCAAGAGGGACGACCTTACGGGGCTGGGGTTCGGCGGCAACAAGGTGCGCCACATGGAGTTCTGCATGGGAGACGCCCTGGCCAAAGGATGCGATACCTCCGTAAACGCCAACCTCTGGGTATCCAACAACTCCAGGATCATCGGCGCGGCGTCCAAGAAGGTCGGCATGCGCTACATCTGCGTGGTTGTGGGAGGCAAGGACAGGCCGGTGCAGGGCAACATGCTTCTGCTTGATTTGATGGGCACCGAGATGCACCTCACCCAGGATAGGGACATGGACGAGGGTAGGCGGTTGGCTGAGGAGCTGGCCGACCAGGTGAAACGCGAGGGCGGCAAGCCCTACCTGCACACTGCGGAGCCGATGTCGCGTGGGTCTGGCTCCATGGGCTATCTCAACGCTACCCTGGAGATACAGGAGCAGTTGGATGAAATGGGCGTCGACGATGCCAAAGTCTACGTTGTAACCGGGGCATCGCACGGAGGGCTGGCGCTCGGCGCAAAGGCCCTGGGCCTGCCCTGGAGCATCACCGGGGTGCAGGTCGCCCCGCCCTCGGTTTACTTTGCCGACACCGTAGCCTGGGCCAACACCGCGGCGCAGGCGCTGGAGCTTCCCCTGCGTTTGGACTGGGAGGACCTTACCGATACCTCCGATTACATAGGGCCCGGCTACCCCGACCCCAGCCCGGAGTGTGCCGAAGCAATACGCCTAATGGCCGAGCTGGAGGGGATCATCCTTGAACCCGTGTATACGGGCAAGGCGCTGGCGGCGGTGATAGACCACGTGCGAAAAGGAGTGTTGACCTCCAAGGATACCGTTCTCTTCATGCACACCGGAGGACTGCCTGAGCTGTTCAACTTCGCCGAAGAGTTAAAGCGATAGCCCGTTCAACCCCTCCCGCTCATGGTGAGCATGTCGAACCATATGAGCGGGAAACCTCACCCGTCATCGTAGGGACCACTGCGCCCCATTTCCGTCTTGCCCGCGTAGGCGGGCATCCAGGGGCGGATGTGGAGGACGCCCGCCTGGTAGACTGTCATTCTGAGAAGCGCAGCGACGAAGAATCCAAAGCCTCTGCCCGCAAAGCTGACCCCATTTCCCCAACCGCCTCTACGCCCCAACATCCCCAGCCTTGTTTTCCCTCAGCAGCGGCAAGATCAATATCAACACCCCGGATACCACGGCCAGGATCAACACACCGGAGGTGAGCGCGCCCGTGAGATCGCGGAGGAAACCGAGAAGGAACGGCCCTCCGAACCCTCCGATTTCGGCGGCGGCGAAGAACAGCCCCGCCGCCGTGCCTATGCGCTTCGCCCCGATGCGGGGCGTTTCCATCAGTATCAGGGTCTGTATCGGCATCATCGGGCCCCTCACCACGTTCGACGCTATCAGTGCAACGATGAGCGCTAGTCCGGTGGTGTACGCCAGTCCCACGGTCGCCACCACGGCCACGCCAAGCAGCAGCGCCATGGTCAGGGCGCGGTAACCGTGTCTGGCCAGCGGCGGTATGACAAGCAGCCCGGAGACGCCAATGGCAGTGCCCAAAGCGGTCCAGATACCGGCCTGGGTGATGGTCATGCCCCCTTCTTGGAGGAGGGTGGGCAGCCAGTTGCTGAGGCCGTGGTTGAGCAAAAAGGTCGCAAAGGCCATCACCAGTACGATTTGCATGTTTCTCAGACGGAGCAGTTGGTACATCACGGTCAAGCTCGACTCCTTCTCGGAGGTCGCATCGCCGCTTTCCGAAGCGGGTAGGGGAGCGTCGCGGGAGAAGAGCCACCAGGCCGCTATGATGACCAGTATAATCGCTCCGTAGACTAGAGATATTCCCCGCCAGCTTCCCGTAAGAGGCATGACCACTCCCGCGGCGGTGGCCAGGGCTATCGCCATGCCGCCCAGCGGCCCGGTGGTATAGATGCCGGCGGCCAGGTTGCGCTGGTTACCTTGGAACCACAGCGAGACCACTTTGGGAGCGCCTATGGAGATTATGGGGCCTCCCACCCCGAACAGCGCCACCGCGAATAGCAGTGTGTAGAAGTCCACGGCAAGGCCGCGCAGCACCAGCGACACCCAGATCATGACTACGCCGATACCTAGCGATCTCCGCACGCCCAGGCGGTCTACGATGGCGCCCAGCGGCGAAGCGGTAAAGATGTAGACGAACTGCCACGCGCCAAGCACAAGCCCCATCTGGCTGAACGACATGTTCAGGTCTTTGAGGATTGGATCGACCAGTGGTGGGATGGTTGCTACGGTCACGCCAAAGGAGGCGTAGAGGAGCCAGATCAAAAAGAGCATGACCCAGCGATAGGGGTTCGCCTCCGTCACGGCTTGCTGGGGAGGCGGGGTAGCGGGCTGACCGGTGCTCACGCTCACAATATACGTGCAGATTGGGCCGAGTGGCAAATGCGCTACCACCCGCCAGAAGCTCCAAACTGTCGTTCTGAGCGCAGCGAAGAACCTGCGTCGCAGAGAGACAAGCGGCGTATAAGCAATGCGGACACCCCATCTGGCGACCACCAAACCCTCTTCCCCCTTAGATGGGGGAAGATTGAGATGCGGAGCGAAGAATCTGCGTCGCAGAGAGACAAGCGGCGTATAAGCAATGCGGACACCCTACTGGCGACCAGCAAACCCTCTTCCCCCTTAGATGGGGGAAGATTGAGAGATGGGGGTGACGGGGGGCCAAAGATATGCTGTTTGCGTTGTGCCTACGGATAGGGTAGGGTAGGCCTCTCCATTCTGTGACACCAGGTGTTCCCAGTGAAGAAACCTAGGTTCTTTTATGGTTGGTATATAGTCGTCGCCGGCTTCTTCGGCAACGTGGCGGCTGGCGGCATCCAGAGCTTCACATTCGGCGTGATCTACCCCGCAATGAGCGATGCCCTGGGCTGGGGTCGCGGTGTGGTCTCCGTGGGGCTGGCGCTCCGTCCCCTGGGAGCCGCATTCATGGGGCCCATCTTCGGCCCCTTGATCGACCGCTTCGGAGCGCGCTGGCTCATGTTCTTCTCGGCCCTCATCGGCGGCATAGCTACCATAGCCGTCGCCGAAGTCACCGAGGTCTGGCAGTTCTACGTCGTCTACGGCATAGCCGGGGCGCTCACCTTCACCGGCGTGGGAGACCTGATAGCAACCGCGGTGATACCCAAGTGGTTCGTAAGACGCAGGGCTAGGGCGCTGGGTCTGGCCACCATGGGAAACCCTGCGGCGGGAATGGTGGTGGCTCCTATACTGGCTTTCATCGTCATGGCGTACGGCTGGCAGGCCGGATGGTGGTTCCTCGGTCTGATGATTCTGTTCATAGGCATACCGGCGTCGACACTGATGCGGCGGCAGCCTGAAGACATGGGACTGCAACCCGACGGCGATACGGATGATGAGGAGCCGGAACTCCCTGGTCAGCCCGCTCGTATACCCAGGCACGCTGCAGAGGTGCAGTGGAGGCCCGGAGAGTCGGTGAGGACGCTGTCCTTCTGGCTGTTACTGGCGGGCTTCACCATTGGTCTGACCGCGGTGGGAGGAGTGGTCCTCCACGAATTCGCCTTTCTCACGGAAAGTGGCCTGTCATCGCCGGTGGCGTCCGCCGTGCTTGCAACGCATGCCCTGGGCGCGGCGCTGGCCAGGCTGCTCTGGGGCGTTCTGGCGGATAGGTTCACCATCAGGTACGTGATGGCGGCGATATTCTTCTTCTCCGCGTCTGGCTTGGGCATTCTGCTGGTGTCGCAGAGCGCGCCGTTTGCCTTTATGTTTGCCGCGGTGTACGGCCTGTCCGTAGGCGGCACCGGGGTCGTACAGCCGACCATGTGGGCGAACTACTTTGGACGCGGCTTCATTGGAGCTATACGCGGCATCACCATGCCGGCGCAGCTGGTCAGCGTGGCGGGCGGCCCGGTCATGGCCGGCGTCCTCTACGACGTGACGGGAGGCTACGTGCTGCCCTACCAGATATTCTTCATCACCCTTGTCGTAGGCGGTGTGCTCATGCTGTTCACCGTTCCTCCCAGAAAGAAGACGCCCGTAGCCGTGGAAAGTCCCCAAACGGCAGACTAGGTTGATAGGGTTTCGTATCTGAGTTGATCATTGCTAGAATTGATGGACATGTAAACGTTTGGAGAGTGTGATAGTGGAATTAGGGAAAGTACAACCTGTAGACCTTCGTGACTTATGGCGTAAGGAGCCAGGAGAGTTTACCCCATGGTTG
>CAYVEN010000004.1:46359-56340 GCA_964450505.1 uncultured Dehalococcoidia bacterium
AATAATATTCAAGAATTAGGGGTCGCTTTAGGGATGGAGCTTGAGTTGAAAGAAACTGAAGCACGGATAGGGTCTTTTGCGCTCGACGTTCTTGCGACAGTGGTCAACAGTAACAAGAACGTTGCAATTGAAAATCAATTGGAAACCACAGATCATGACCATTTAGGTAAGTTGCTTACGTACGCGTCAGGGTATAACGCGGATGTTGTGGTTTGGTTAGCTAAAGAAATGCGGGAGGAACACAGACAAGCTTTGGATTGGCTTAATCAAAGAACTGATGCTGATACGGAGTTTTATGGCGTGGTTATCGAAGCTTTTAGGATAGATAATTCTCGCCCTGCCTTCAGATTTGATGTGGTTGCACGACCCAATCAGTGGCGAAAGGTCAGGGTTAATGCTGGGAGAGCAATCTCTGAGCGTGGTGAGGCGTATCGCGCTTTCTTACAAGACCTTACTGACGCGCTACGAGAAAAATATCATTTCACAAAATCGCGGGTCGCACCATCACAGAGTTCGCATTACTTCTCCTCTGGAATTAGCGGTATTAGTTACGAGGCCGGTTTCGCCCAAGGAAGCAGAGTTAATGCTGGGCTATACATAGATACTCCAAGTCAAGAAGGAAACAAGCGACTCTTTGATGCTATGCACGATCAGCGGACTAAGCTTGAAGAAGCTTTTGGTGAAGGATTAGAGTGGGAGCGTCTTGACATTTATAGAGCCTCTAGAATCGCCATATATCGTGCGGGGAGTATTGATGATGATGAAGCAGTTCGCCAAAAACATCAAGAGTGGCTTATATCCAGATTACTCAAGTTAAAAGAGCATATTTTGCCACATATAGCCACATATATATGATCTAAAGGTATAATCCCGATGAACGGAATCCATGACATGGGCGGAATGCACGGCTTTGGCCCCGTAGAGCGCGAGGAGAACGAGCCTGTCTTCCACGAGAAGTGGGAGGGTCGCGTCTACGGCATGAACAGGCAGCTGAGGCAGTTCCTGGTCACGGATGCCGGAGGCTTCCGATACGCCATCGAGCGGATACCCCCGGCCACCTACCTCGCCTCCAGCTACTACGAAAAGTGGCTGCTGGCAGTGGAGCGCCTGCTCATGGAAAACGGCGTAATCACAGCCGAAGAGCTGGATCGCAGGACGGCCTTCTACGAAGAGAATCCGCAGGCAGAGGTGCCGCGGCACGTCGATCCTCAGCGAACCGATGAGGTCATGAGCCGCATCCTAACCCGTGCGCCTTTGCACAAGGAGATAGGGGTTAAGCCAAGGTTCAAGGTGGGGGATGCGGTACGGGCGCGCAGCTTCAATCCGATCGGCCATACCCGTCTGCCCAGGTACATACGCGGCAAAACGGGTGAGATAGCCCTCTACCACGGTGTGCACGATTTTGAAGATACGGTACCTGCTGGGACCGAGGCAGAGCCTCAGCCGGTCTACGCCGTTAGCTTCGACGCCGCGGAGGTATGGGGAGATTCCGCCGAAGCCAACCAGCGCATTTACATCGATATGTGGGAAAGCTATTTGGAACCCGTCAAGGAGGGGACATGAGCGGAGATCATGGAACGCACAATCCTGAGCCGGAGCCGTATCCCGCGCTGAGAACCAAGGCGCTGGAGTCCCTGCTGGTCGAAAAAGGACTCATAGACAGCGGCGCCATCGATGAGATAGTGCGCACCTATGAACAGGACATAGGGCCCTTGAACGGGGCGAAAGTGGTGGCAAGGGCCTGGAGCGACCCCGACTACAAGGATCGGCTGCTTGCGAACGGAACGGATGCCATAGCCGAGATGGGATTCCAGGGCGCCCAGGGAGCCGAAATCGTTGTGCTGGAGAACACGTCGCAGCTCCACAACATGGTGGTCTGCACGCTCTGTTCCTGCTATCCCTGGCCGATACTGGGCCTGCCTCCGACATGGTATAAGTCCGCGCCGTACCGCTCCCGGGCCGTAATAGAGCCAAGGGCCGTACTGGAAGAGTTCGGGCTGGAACTGGACGATTCGGTGGAGGTGAGGGTATGGGACAGCACCGCCGAGGTCAGGTACATGGTCCTGCCTGAGCGCCCGCAGGGCGCCGATGCACTGAGCGAAGCGGAACTGGTTGACCTCGTATCTCGCGACTCCATGATAGGCGTTGCCAGGGCCAAGTCTCCTGCAGAGGTGGCATGATGAGCACGGACGCCGACAGGCAGATAGCCAACATGGATGGTGAAGCGGCGCTTCCCAGGAGCAACGGTGAACTGGTATTCGAAGCTCCGTGGGAGGGTCGCGCTTTTGGTATTGCCGTAGCCATGAACGAGGACGGCTTGTACAGCTGGCGTGAGTTCAGAGACAGGCTTGTCGAAGAGATTGCCGCAGCCGGAGAGGACGCCACTGACGCCACCTACTACGAGCAGTGGCTGGCCTCACTGGAAAAGCTGGCAATACAGCGAGGATTCGTTACGCCGGAAGAGATGGACGCCCGGACGGAGGAGTACGCCTCCGGAGAGCGCGACGACGACCACGACGACCATGATGACCACTAGGGGGTAACCCTAAGCGGCCCCGGCCCCCGCTACTCCTTCACCGCCAGCATATTGTAGGCAAGCGCCGCCATCACCTTGCTGGCGTTGATCAGCGAGTCTATGCCAATCGATTCGTTGGTGCCGTGGACAAAGCTGATCATGGGGTCGTCGTCGGGGTGCATGGCGGAGAACCCGTAGGTGACCGTGCCCAGCGGTCTGGTGAACCGCGAGTCGGTGAAGCCGGTGCTGATGCCCGGCACCATCTGCACGTCGTCCAGTCCCAGCGCCCTCGCCGATGCGGCCCGTATCTGCTCGGCGAATACGGTATCGAAGTCGGAGGCGTTGGGCACGGCCATGTAGTCTATCTCGTATGAAGTCCCGGGTATGCCTTCCAAGACCTGGTCAAGCTGCTTCCTCAGATAGCCGTCGTCCTGGTGCGGCAGGGTGCGCACGTCGCAGGTCAGGCGGATCGCCTCCGGCACGCTGTTCGACTTGATGCCGCCGTGGACTATGGTGGGGGTCAGCGTCATGCGTGACAGCGCGCGCAGGATCGAGGCTAGGCGCGGATTGCTGAGTTCCACCTCTGCAATTATCTCATCCACGTTCTGCGGAGACGGTTTGTGCTCTATGGCGAAGGCCGACAGATGCTGGAACAGGCTGGTCGACGTGTCCCGTTCCGCTTCGTATGACTCTATGCTCTTCAGGACCTGTCCCAGCCGGTACAGGGCGTTGGTGCCCTGCCAGGGAACGGAGGCGTGCGAGCTGGAGCCCTTGACGTCTATCTCCACTTGCAGCCGCCCCTTTTCACCGACGCCAAGCACGTAGGCGAACCCGCCGCTGCCGGTGTCTACCGCGTTGCCCCCGCCTTCATTTACCGCGAAAGGAGCGGCCAGCTTCTCCGCATGGTTGTCGGCCAGCCAGCCGAATCCGTAACGCCCGCCGTGCTCCTCATCCGCGCCGGAGGCTAGCGCCAGCGAATCTTGAAGCTCTATGCCGTTGCGTTTCAGCAGATGCATGGCAAAGAGCTGAGCGGTGAGCAGGCCCTTGCAGTCGGACGCTCCACGTCCGAATATGCGGCCCTCCGCGATGGTGGCGCTGAACGGATCGAAGCGCCACTTGTTCTCTTCCTCCACGGGAACTACGTCCGTGTGTGACATGAAGAGGAGCCCGGCTTTCCCTGAGCGCCCCTCCATTCGGGCGATGAGGTTGCCCCTGCCGGGAGCGGACTCCAGGATCTCGGATGCGATGCCGTCCTTGGCCAGCCAGCCTTGTGCAAACTCGCAGACGGGCGTCTCGTTGCCGGTCGGCATGAAGCCGGTGTTGACGGAAGGGATGCGCACCAGCTCCTGTTCTAACTGGATTATTTCATTGCGGTTGGCCTCTACCTGGGCCAGCAGATCATCGATTGTAGACATGGCTCCCTCCTTGCCAGGCCAGGGAAGCATATAGGATGAGAGAACGCATGGGCAAGGTGGAGCAGGTGGCAGGTATAATGGACGGTAATGCCGTCCTTCCTTGCTAAAGTTGTCGTATTCCCGCTCAAGCTGCTCGCCAAGCTCCTGGCTTGGCGTTGGAGGACGACTCGCTCGGCATGGCGGTCAGCCTGGCGCGAACCGGCGCGCCTGCTCAGGCTCCTCTACCTCATCCTCGGCCTCTTCGTCGCCAACGCACTGGTTCCGGTCGCCTTCGACCGGTTGGGCACGATAGGTGGGGTCTCTTATCTGTTCGCACTGCTGCTGGCGATTCTGGATGCCACCTTCTTCAGGGCGGCGAGAGTGGGGCGCGTCAAGTACGTCCCGCTCGGTCTTACGGCCCCGTTCCTGATTCTGGTGGGCGTGACCGCTTCCTTGGCAATCAGGCCTCTCCTCGGCAATGCCAAGAACGCTGCCTTTGCCGAGGACTTCGTCGGAGCGGCCATCATCCTGGTCGTCTTCGCCCTTATGACGCTGTGGTTCAGGCGATTGCAGAGCGGAAAGCTCTATTGACCTTGCCTATCCCTCCAGCATGTGAACGTCCCGCAGGTTCCGATACTCGCCCATGTAGTCCAGGCCGTAGCCCACGACAAATACATCCGCCACCTCGAACCCGCAGTAGGTCGGCTCTACGTCATACTCGCGGCGGGCGGGTTTGTTCAGCAGGGCGCAGATTTTGACGGACGCCGCCCCCAACTCTTGCAGCTTCTGCGCCAGCAGGGCGCAGGTGGCTCCTGTATCGACCACGCCTTCCACAATGAGGACGTCCCGCCCCTCTATCCGTTCGCGCAGTGGCAGCCAGCTTACCGTTAGCTCTCCCCCCTCCGTGCCCTCGTACCTCCTCATCCGAACCGTTGTCACCGCCACCGGTATCGTTACCGACCGCATCAGGTCTGCCAGAAAACAGACCGCCCCGTCCATCGCTCCCACCAGGACCAGTTTGGACGGGGCGTACTCCTCGCACACCTTGGCCGCGATCTCCTCGACCGCACCCGCTATCTCTCTCTCGGAGACCAGTATGTCGCCTAGCTCCATCTCTCCTCGCCGAGCCTCGTTAGTGTGCCGTAGATTGTATAGCCCAATTGATATGGGCTACAAGGCGGCCCGTTCGTTCTCCGATGACGGCTCCATTACGTGGCAATGGTGCTCTGGCAACCTGCCTCCGCAGACCTTACACTGAAAGTATGGAGTTGAAGAGATATTTCCTAGTCGGTGTCATGGCTTTCGCTATCATGGCCGGTCTGGCCTGTAGCGACCCTGCGCCCACGCCGTCTCAAACACCACTGCCGGAGCCAACCACTGAGCCGCCGCCGACACCTGCTCCAACCCCAACGCCCTCGCCCATCCCACCCATTGCTCCAACACCGACTCCGCTACCCACGCAGGTGCCTGCGGTTGCGGCAGCGCCTACGGCGACACCCACTTCGATTCCAACGCCGACTCGGCTGCCCATTCCTACACCTACACCTACCCCGGCAGTCGAGCCTGGGCTTGGCCGTCCAGGGGAGCGGATAGACTGGTTCCGCTGCGGACGGTTCGATCTTGAGTGCGGCTTTGTGGAAGTTCCCGCGGACTACCGCGACCCGGAGGCGGGCAGCATCAGAATCGCGGTCAATGTGCACCGCGCTACTTCTCCGGGTGAACGGATAGGCTATTTATTGGTGAACCCCGGGGGGCCGGGTGTAAGCGGCGTAAGGTTGGTGAACTTTATCCCGTTTGGAGTGTTCCCGGATGAACTTGTCGCCCACTTCGACATCATCGGCTTCGACCCGCGTGGGGTAGGGGGCTCCGAACCCGAATTCGCCTGCGGCGAGCCCGGTGAGCAGATCGCGCTGCTTTCAGCGATCGACGGGGAAATAGACACTCCCGAAGATACAGCGGCCGGAGAAGCGGCGGCCAACCTCTGTATTCAATCGATGGGGCCGGTCGGCGGCCTGCTGCACACCCAGTACGTCGCCAGCGACATGGATGAGATACGCAAGGCCTTGGGCGCCGACCAGGTCTCCTACCTGGGGTTCTCCTATGGGTCGACGCTGGGGGTCTGGTACGCAACCCTTTTCCCAGGGTCGGTCAGGGCAATGGTCGTTGACGGCGCCGACAACTCGGTTGACCCCGCAGCCACCCGGCAGGAACGGATTGACGAGGTGATCGAGGAGGTCGCGCCCATCGAAGACTCTCTTGAGCAAGCGCTCACCGCCTGCGCTGATCCTCAATGCCCCATATACAACGATGGAGACCCGGTCGGCTACTTTAGGCAGGCCGTTGCCAAACTGAATATCGTCGATGCTGCGGCGGGTCATCCACTGGCAGGCTACTTCGGGGTGATTTCGACCCTGTACAGTGAAGACACGTGGCCTAGTCTGTGGCAAGGTCTGTTTGAACTCAATGAAACGGACGACCCTTCCACTCTTCTGGAATTCGCCAACATACAGTTCGGTCCGGAACCCACGGCTGCAAGGATCACCTCCCACGTCAATTGCCTGGATGGCTGGGTCTTGTACCCGGAATTGGACCGCGCAACCCGTCTGGACGACTCCATGGTCATTGACGCCGTCTTGGATGAGATGTTCCCCTTACTGGCGTCGCTGGATCCCGATTTCCCCAGCGCGTGCCCCTTCTACGACCAGTTTGCCCCCGACCCTCTGCAGGTGCCTCTCGACGGTGGAGGAGTGCCCATACTGGTGGTCGGCAACCACTCCGACCCGTTTACTCCCTTCAGCGAATCCGAAGAACTTGTATCCGACACACTCAGCAACGGTTATCTGCTGGAGACCTCTCACTCATCGCACGTTGTCTACCCTCGGAATGACTGCGTTAACGGTCACGTTCACAGGGTGCTGATTGACGGCGTTTACCCAACTGAGCGGCGTCTCTTCTGCGAGCGGCAAGCTGATGAACCCTCCCGCTGAGTCTCTGGCCTTCAGCGCTTGTCAGGTACCATCAATTGAATTGATAGTTGTGCCTAATCAGGATAGACTAAACCTAGAGTCACTGACCGTCAGGATGAGGTGGGCAGTTGGACCATTCCGCGACTAGTGGAGGTTGCAGAGATGGAGTCTAAACGGAAGATAGTCTGTGTACTTTACGATGACCCTACTGGGGGCTATCCACCACAATACGCCAGAGAGGACATACCTGTACTGGCAGAATACCCCGGCGGACAAACTATGCCTTCGCCAAGCGCGGTCGACTTTGTC
Organism: uncultured Dehalococcoidia bacterium; assembly: GCA_964450505.1. GTDB lineage: Bacteria > Chloroflexota > Dehalococcoidia > Lucifugimonadales > QGNO01 > DAOUJH01. Next base: position 53,544 of record CAYVEN010000004.1, read on the forward strand.
CCTGGAGAGCTCCTCGGATCGATTTCAGGTGGCTTGGGACTGCGAAAATTCATCGAGAGCCGTGGTCACAGCTTGGTTGTTACGTCCGACAAAGACGGCTCCGATTCGGCCTTCGAAAAGGAGATCGTCGATGCCGATGTGGTGATATCGCAGCCTTTTTGGCCCGCTTACCTTACTGCGGACCGGATTGCCAAAGCCCCCAACTTGCGGCTGGCAATTACCGCCGGAATCGGCTCTGACCACGTTGACTTGAGGGCGGCCATTGATCGGAACATAACCGTCTGTGAAGTCACCTATTGCAATAGCATCAGCGTCGCAGAGCACGCGGTCATGCAGATACTCGCTCTCGTCAGAGACTACATTCGCCAGTACCACTTGGTTGTGCAAGGCGGTTGGGACATAGCGGACGCTATATCCCGCTCCTACGATATCGAGGGAATGAGCGTAGGCGTGGTGGGTAGTGGGCGTATTGGACTGGCGGTGTTGAAGCGCATGAAGCCCTTTGATGTAGCGCTTCACTACACCGACCGTCACCGGCTCCCCGCTGAGACGGAGGAAGAGTTGGGGCTTACCTTCCATTCCGACGTGGAGTCACTGGTCAAGGTCTGCGATGTTGTCAGCATCCATGTTCCGCTGCATCCGGAAACGGAGCATCTCTTCAATGATGAGCTGATCTCCAAGATGAAAAGAGGTTCCTATATAGTCAATACGGCGCGTGGGAAAATCTGCGATAGAGACGCAATCGTAAGGGCGCTCGACAACGGCCAGTTGGCCGGTTATGCGGGCGATGTCTGGTTTCCACAGCCGCCGCCTAAAGACCATCCCTGGCGCACCATGCCCAACCATGCGCTGACCCCCCATACGTCGGGCACTTCGTTGTCCGCTCAAGCTCGTTACGCCGCCGGCGTAAGGGAAATCTTGGAGTGCTGGTTTGAAGGCAGGCCCATCAGGGACGAATACCTTATAGTACAGGGCGGCCATCTTGCCGGTACGGGCGCTCACTCTTACAGCGAGGGGAATACAACGGGAGGTTCTGAGGAAGCTGAACGATTTGGCAGATGACACATCCCTCACTGCGCCTCATCCGTAAGCCTGGCTAGCCTCTGGAGTCATGAAGACAAACGGTACATATGATGTAATCGTCATTGGTGTCGGCGGAATGGGTTCCGCCACGGTATACGAGCTTGCAAGCCGCGGCCTGCGCGTGCTGGGCCTGGAACGTTTCAGCATACCCAACGACTCTGGATCGTCGCACGGTGTAAACCGGATCATCCGGATGGCCTACTATAATGACCCGTCCTACGTGCCGCTCATGCGGCGCTCCTACGAGCGCTGGCGCGAGTTGGAGCAGATGAGCGGCGAGAAGCTGTTGTACACCACCGGCTCCTTGGACACCGGTCATGAGGACAGCGAGGTGTTTGCCGGCTCCCTGCTATCATGTCGCGAGCATGACCTGGCCCACGAGGTGCTCACCAGCGCCGAGATAACTCGGCGATTCCCTGGATTCCGCTTCCCGGAGAACTGGATGGGGGTACACCAGCCCGATGGCGGGTTCGTGCTCTCGGAGAGATGCATAGTCAACTACGCATTCGCTGCACTGGAGCGCGGCGCTGAAGTGAGGGCCCACGAGGCCGTGCTGGAATGGAGCAGCGACGGAGGCACTGTGCGAGTCGAAACCAGCCGCGGATTGTACGAGGCAGGGGCGTTGGTCATCACTGCTGGCGCTTGGGCGGGGCCGCTTGTGCCCTCCCTGGACCACCTGCTGGTGCCGGAGCGACAGGTCCTCGGCTGGTTCCAGCCGCTGCAACCGCATCTCTTTGCGCTTGGCAACTGCCCTGTCCTGATCGGTGAGTTTGAGGAGGGGCATTACTATGCCCTCCCCGTGTTCGGTATTCCGGGCTTGAAGCTCGGCAAGTACCACCACCTCTATGAGGCCACAACCGCCGATGAACTCGATAGGGACTTCCGGGATGAGGACGAGGCTGTACTGCGGGACGGTTTGGCCCGCTACTTCCCCGATGCAAATGGGCCGGTTCTGTCTCTAAAGCCCTGCATGTTCACCAACACCCCTGATGGGCACTTCATCATCGATGCCTTGCCTGGGTCTACCAACGTCTTTGTTGCCGCCGGGTTCTCCGGCCACGGATTTAAGTTCTGCAGCGTTATGGGCGAGATCATGGCCGACTTGGCCACGCGGGGAGAGACCGGCCACGACATCTCGTTCCTAAGCCTTGGCCGCTCCGGCCTCCAAGCTGCTCCCGCCTGAGCAAGTAGGAGCCCGCCATGCCGGCCTATAGCATGTGCTATGATTCCCTCGGACTGTATGGTAGCAACTACATGGGAGGTATCATGGAAGGGCTAAAGAAAGTCGTCGGGGCTTACATGGTGGCTGTAGCGGTTGTCGTGGCGGTTTTTTTCATAATCAACTCGCTCTTGGTGGACTCCATTGACGTGCTTGATGTCTGGTACGTCCTCGATGTGCTTATGCTTATCGGGCTTGCCTTGGCTCTGGTGTTTAACTACCTTCACAAACGGGAAGTGGGGTCGGGGGACTCAGGTCAGCCGGTCACCCGCGGGTACCTGGAAGCCAACATCGCGTTCTTCCTCACCGCGGGAGTGACGATACTGTTCCTGCACAACTGGTTTTCGCTGCTTGCGGAAGGCGGAGACAGCCTGGATGGCAATCACCAAGCCTGGGTAATATGGGCTGCGGTAGACACGCTGCTGCCTATAGTCCTGGGTGTTACGGGTTGCCGCCTCTGGCGGCAAGCCTCCGGTTCCTGAACGCAGCGGCGAA
>CAYVEN010000005.1:0-28834 GCA_964450505.1 uncultured Dehalococcoidia bacterium
ATGCTGACTCCCAAGGAGGCCATCGGCCTGTACCAAAACTCCTGAGAGAATAAGGCAAACCAGCTACTCACCATTCTTATGTTATGAAACATGGAGTCCTGCCACACTGGCCGTTCACTAGCCAGCCGGTTGCCCTCACTCCTAACTTATGCCCGTATGCCTGACGTTGCCCACAGGCATGCCCTGTGCTATACTTCCGTGCCACGTGTGCATCTCTAACAGCTAGGAGTTTAAATGGTCGAAGAAATCCAGAGGATTCCGGGTGGCGATGGGCAAGCAAGGCCACCAGAAAACGGTGTCATCCAAGAGGAAGGGACTGTTACTATGAAGGCCCTGCTGGAGGCAGGCGTACATTTTGGTCATCAAACGCGGCGCTGGAATCCCCGGATGAAGAATTACATATTCGCCACCCGCAACGGCATACACATCATTGATCTGCAGCAGACTTTGGGCCTACTGGAAGGGGCCTGCGAGTTTATTTCAGAGCTGGTCGCCTCCGGAAGAGACGCCCTTTTTGTTGGCACCAAGCGGCAGGCGCAGGAGACCGTAGTCAATGAAGCACAGCGCTGCGGTGCTTTCTATATCGATACCCGATGGCTCGGAGGCACTTTCACTAACTTCGCCACCATACAGAAACGGATAGATTACCTTGTGCAGTTGGAAGAGCAAGAGCTGAAGGGGCAGTTCAGCGTACTTTCCAAAAGAGAGGCCCAAAAGCTGGAAGAGAAGATAGTCAAGCTGAACCGCTACCTTGGCGGCATCAAGGCCATGACAAAGCTCCCCGGCTTTGTCTTCTTGATAGATATTGGCAAAGAGAAGATAGCCGTGGCAGAGGCGCAGCGCATGGGAGTGCCCATTGTTGCGTTGGTTGACACCGACGCTGATCCAGACTTGGTGGACCATCCAATTCCAGGCAATGATGATGCCATACGCTCAATTCGCCTTGTCACACATAAAATCGCGGACGCTGTCCTGGAAGGTATGCAAAGACGCGCCGCCATAGAGACAGATATCGTTGACCCTTCAGAACAGGTCGAGGAGGGGATGTCAACGCCTGAAGAGATAGCCCTGCCCGAAACTGAGGTTGCCGGGTTCACCACCGAGATCAGGAGGTAGGCCGGCCTTGGAGATTACCACCGAACAGATCAAAGCCCTGCGGGACCTTTCGGGCGCTGGAATCATGGATTCCAAGAAGGCCCTAGAGGAAGCGGGGGGAGACATTGAAAAAGCGGAGGCTCTGCTACAAGCCAACGGTATAGAGAAGCTGGCTAGCAAGTCGCACAGAGAGACCAGTGAAGGACTTATCGAATCGTACGTTCACAGCGGCAGCCGTATTGGGGCGCTGGTAGAAGTTAACTGCGAAACCGACTTCGTCTCCAGGACGCCGGAGTTCAAGGACTTGGCTCACAACCTCAGCATGCAGGTTGCCGCCATGGCGCCTCTTTACACGGACAAATCCGAACTCCCCGAGGATGACACCAGTAACCCTGAAGAGGTATGCCTCTTGCAGCAACCCTTCATCAGGGACAACAGCAAGACCATCCAGGACATAGTCACTGAAGTAGCCGCCAAGGTTGGGGAGAACGTGCGCATCAAACGGTTTGCCCGCTTTTCTCTAGGAGAGTAGGGCATCATATGGCGGATTCGGCTTACAACAGAATCCTGCTGAAGCTCAGTGGTGAGTCCCTCAAAGGCGACCTTGAGTACGGCATAGACCCCAAGGCACTTGCTTATCTGGCCGGAGAGATTAAGGAGGCCTTCCGTATGGGCGTCCAGCTTTCCGCCGTCGTCGGCGGTGGAAACTTCTGGAGGGGCGACGAGTGGGAAGCGCGCGGTATGGATAGAGGAACCGCCGATTACATGGGCATGCTGGCTACCCTTTTGAATGCGCTGGCCTTGCAGGATGCGCTTGAGCGAGAGGGGCTGGACACCAGAGTGATGACGGCCATAGACGTCCGTGCCGTGGCAGAGCCGTACATCCGGCGCCGCGCCATCACTCACTTGGAAAGAGGCCGTCTTGTCCTCTTTGCCTCCGGTACGGGAAATCCCTACATGACTACGGATACGGCTGCGGCACTGCGCTCGCTGGAAATAGACGCCGAAGTGCTGTTCATGGCCAAAAACCGCGTCGATGGCGTATATGACTCGGACCCTCACCGTAACCCGCAGGCAAAGAAGTTCCAGCAGCTAGATTACATAGAAGCGCTGAACCTCAGACTTGAAGTTATGGACGCCACCGCTTTATCCTTGTGCATGGAAAACCAGCTTCCCATAGTGGTTTTTGACCTATTTGCTCCTGGCAGCCTTTCCAGGCTGCTCAGAGGGGTTTCGCTGGGAACCGTTGTAGGGCAGCTGCAGGCCCTGACCCCTGCCGGGGACATCTAGCCCGGATCGCGGTCTTCCTGTACCGCTGCCGCAAACCAAACGTCAGGAGGTCTTGTCATGACAACAACCTCACTTCTAACCGATGCGGAGTCCCGGATGAAAAAGACCCTAGAGGCATTGAACCGTGAGATGAACACGGTGAGGACCGGCAGGGCCACACCCAGCCTCTTGGAAAACGTCCTGGTGAGCTACCACGGGGTACCAACCCCCATCAACCAACTCGCCACCGTAACGGCGCCAGAGACCAGGCTCCTTGTTATACAACCTTGGGACAGAAGCGTTATCTCTGAGATTGAACGGAGCATTCTCAAATCAAGCCTGGGACTGAACCCAGCGAACGACGGCACAGTAGTGAGAATACCCATACCGGAGCCGACGGAAGAGCGACGACGCGATCTGGTCAAGGTGGTCAGGCGCAACGCCGAAGAATCACGTGTCGCTGTGAGAAACATACGCCGCGACGTCATAGAGAAGATCCGTGCCATGGAGCGCAACAAGGAGCTGTCTCAGGATGAAAGCCGGCGTAGCCAAGATCAGATACAAAAGATTACGGACTCCTACATAGGCAAGGTGGATACCGCGGCCACGGAGAAAGAGGCCGAAGTGCTGGAAGTGTAGCTCCCCTTGGTCGGAAAGCTTATGTGTATATCCATAGCCGGTACAGAAAGTGCAACCGCCATAGAGGGCGGCTGGCCTCCCGGTTGAAGCCATGACATCATCTGCCCGCGGAGAGACACTAGCTCTGCGTCTGGCCACCGCTATAATCGGCGTCCCCATCCTATTTGCACTAGTCTGGCTGGGCGAGCTTTGGACCCTTGCCCTAGCTATCGCAGCGGTTGCCCTGGGCCTGGCGGAGTTCTATAGCTTGGTAAGCATCAAGTCGTTGTGGGTGCGCCTGCTGGGCATCGCTCTGGGTGTAGTGCTCGTGACAGGGGCAGGCTTTCAAGCCCAGATCTGGGCTCCTCCCGTCCTACTCAGTGGGCTGCTCCTTGTATTCGCCTCCTACAGGTTCTTGCCCGCACAACATAGATTCTGGCTCCTCGCCACCGGCGGCTCCTTCTACCTCGGCGCGGCACTGGCCTACGGAGTCCTGCTGAGAAGGATCGAGGACGGCGCCCTCTGGCTATCACTGGCCCTAGCCGCTGCCTTCGTGGTGGACACGTCCGCATATTTTGCTGGCAAAGTACTCGGTAGGCACCGCATGGCGCCTGGAATCAGTCCTGGTAAGACATGGGAAGGAGCCGCTGCCGGCCTGCTTGGCGGTGTCCTTGCATTGCTTGTTCTTACATCGTTGCTCTCCCTGTCTCTGGCTGCTTGGAAGGCTGCCCTGCTGGGTATAGCGGTTGGCCTTGCCGCCCAAGCCGGCGATTTGCTCGAATCGGCGCTGAAGCGCGCCAACAACGCCAAACAATCGGGCCGCCTGATGCCCGGACACGGAGGCATCCTGGATAGACTGGATAGCGTTGTGCTCAATTTGGCACTGGTTTATTATGGAGCTACATGGGTGGCAACGTGGTGAAAGGTATAGCTATTCTCGGTTCCACGGGTTCCATAGGTCGCCAGACCCTGGAGGTAGTGCGGTCTTTCCCGGAGCAGATAAGCGTCGTGGGCCTTGCCGGCTGGCGCAACGTGGACCTGCTGCAGACGCAGATTGCAGAGTTCAACCCAAAGGTAGCATGGAGCCACCACGGTTCGCTGCCTTCAGCGCCCTGGAGCACCCTCGTCCAGAGCATGGAGGAGGTCGCCTGCCATCCGGACGTAGACCTTGTCGTTATGGCCACCAGCGGCCTATCCGGGTTGACCCCCACTCTGGCCGCCCTCAGGGCCGGGAAAGCCGTGGCGCTGGCCAGCAAAGAGGCCATTGTCATGGCCGGCGCTATAATCGCAGAGGAGATGCGGGCGGGAGCACGGCTATTGCCCGTGGACAGCGAACCCAGCGCCATCTGGCAATGTCTGCAGGGAGAAGAGCAAGACGTAGCCCGTTTGATCATCACCGCTTCCGGCGGCGCTTTCCGTGATAGACCGCTGGAAGAACTGGCAAACGTGACTCCAGAAGAAGCGCTGAAGCACCCAACCTGGCAGATGGGCAAGAAGATCACCATAGATTCGGCTTCTCTGATGAACAAGGCCTTTGAGGTCATAGAGGCCCACTGGCTCTTTGATGTTGCCTGGGAACGGATAGAGGCCGTGCTCCATCCCCAGAGCATCATCCACTCATTCGTCGAGTTCCACGACGGATCGGTTAAGGCACAGATGGCGCCTCCCGATATGCGTCTTCCCCTGCAATACGCCATCTTCTATCCGAAGCGGCTTAGCAGCAACTGGACCGACGGCTTCGATATAGCTCGCATTGGTTCGCTGGAGTTCTCACACCTGGACGAAGGCAGGTACCCCTGTTACAGGACAGGATTGAACGCCGGGATGGCCGGAGGCACCTACCCCGCTGCCCTCTGCGCCGCGGACGACGTGGCCGTAGAGCTTTTCCTGGAGGGGCGAATCGGATTCTTGGACATCCCACGGTTGGTGGATGGCGTCCTTGAAGAGCATCGGCCCGGCAACGAGACCTCTCTGGACGACATCTTGGGCGCCGCTGACTGGGCCGGGCAAAGAGTACGAGAACTGGTCGGGGTCTAGAAATGGTTACCGTACTTCTTTCAATACTGGGGTTCGTGGCGGTGCTCGTTGTTCTCATTGTTATACATGAGGCGGGTCACTTCTTTGCCGCCAAGCTGGCCAGGGTCAAGGTGCTTGAGTTCGGCATAGGCTTCCCGCCCAGGCTCTGGAGCCTGCGCAAGGGAGAAACCGTCTACAGCATCAATGCCGTTCCCCTGGGAGGATTCGTCAAGATGCTGGGCGAAGAAAACCCTTCGGAACCAGGCAGCCTGGCAGGCAAAAGCACCGCAACAAGATTTGTGGTAATGGCGGCAGGCCCGTTCATGAACCTGCTCATGGCGGTAGTCCTCTTCAGCGCCCTGTTCGTTATTCCCCAGAACGTGCCGGTGGGCGATGTCTCTGTGGTCAACGTACTGCCCGACTCCCCCGCTGCACAGGCCGGCGTCCTGCCCGGCGATGTCATACTGGAGGCCAATGGCAGCACCCTGGACAACGATGTTGATCTGCGCTATCAGATAGCTCTCAGCCTTGGACAGGAGATGACATGGCTCGTTCAGCGCGGCAGGGAGCAAGTCTCTCTGACGCTAGTGCCAAGGATCAATCCCCCGGAGGGAGCCGGTGCTACCGGCATCAGCGTAGCTACAAGAAACGTCGCGTATGAAAAACGGTCGGAAGCTCTGTGGCGAGCCCCCGTGCTGGGCCTGCAGAGAATGGGCCAAGTGCTGGTGCTAATAAAGAATGAGCTCACCAAGTGGATATCGGGAGGCGCAGCCCCCGAAGTGACCGGGCCCGTAGGGATGGCGCACGTCTTCGGAGAAGTAGCGCAGGTCGATGGTTTCAGGCTGGTTGATCGTGTTATAACCACGCTAAACTTGGCCGCGATCATCAGCCTGAGCCTTGGCATCTTCAACCTTCTGCCCATTCCGGCGCTGGACGGGGGGCGCATTCTGTTCGTAGGCATAGAATGGGTAAGGCGGGGCAAGCGCATCTCTCCACAAAAGGAGGGGCTTGTTCACCTCGTCGGATTCGCCGTACTTATAATGGTAGCTATAATGATCACCTTCGCAGACCTGGACCGCATCTTCCGGGGTGAAAGCCTCATAGGCGGCTGATAACATGTTTACGAGTCAGAGGAGTTAAACGATGAATCGTAGAATCACCAAGCCCATTTACGTAGGCGATGTAAAGGTAGGGGGCGACGCCCCAATCCCCGTGCAGTCGATGACCAAGACCGACACCCGCGACGTCAAGGCTACCGTGGAGCAGATAAAGGGTCTGGAGGAAGTCGGCTGCGAGATCATCCGCTGCGCCGTGCCCAACATGGATGCCGCGCTCGCCCTGCCCCAGATCAGGAAGCAGATCTCTATCCCCCTGGTAGCGGATATCCACTTCCACTACCAGCTGGCGCTGGAAGCGATCAATGGCGGCGTAGATTGCTTGCGCCTGAACCCCGGCAACATCCGCGACCCCGAGCGCGTCAAGCAGGTGGTATCGGCCGCCAAGGAGCGCGACATCCCAATAAGGATCGGCGTCAACTTCGGCAGCCTGCCTCCCGTGGGCAGCATCGGCAAGACCCGAGCCAAGCACCGCCTATCCGACGGCGTAAACCTGCTGCCCAAGACGGCAGCCGCCGCCTTAGGACAGTACTCAGTCGTCGATCACATGGTCGACACCGCCCTATGGGAGATTGGCATCCTGGAGGCGCTGGACTTCGATCTGATTAAAATCTCCATGAAAGCGTTCGACATTCACACCACCGTTGAAGCCTACCGACGCCTGGCTGAACTGGTGCCCTATCCTTTCCATCTCGGCATCACGGAGTCTGGCACGGCCAAATCGGGCAGCATTCGCACCGCCATCGGCCTGGGTGTGCTCCTCTACGACGGAATAGGCGACACCATTCGCGTCTCCCTGAGCGATGACTCCCGTGAAGAGGTGGCCACCGGCTACGAGATACTGAAGTCGCTCGAGCTCCGGCAGAAGGGGACCACACTGGTCGCTTGCCCTTCTTGTGGCCGCGCCGATGTCGACGTCATCAAGCTGTCCAACGCGGTGGACGAGCTTCTCAAAGGCATCGACAAAAACGTGAAGGTGGCCGTCATGGGCTGCGAGGTCAACGGCCCCGGCGAAGCTAAAGACGCCGACGTTGGTATAGCCGCCGGGGCGGGGCGCGCCATCATCTTCCGCAAAGGCCAGAAGGCGCGAGTGGTTGAAGAATCGCAGATGCTCACGGCCCTCATGGAAGAGGTGGAGGCCCTTTAACATGGGCACGTTTAGCGTGGACATAGAGCTAGGCAACCCGTCCGGCGCCGGCTACCGGACGGTATCCGCGCTGGTGGACACCGGCGCCAGCCATACCGCGATTCCAGCTTCCACGCTGCGAGAGTTAGAGATAATTCCGCACACTAGAGGAATGTTTCGCTTGGCTGATGGTAAAAGCCCGGAACTAGACATAGGCCAGACATGGGTTCGGCTGGATGGTATCGCTCAGATGACCCTCGTCGTCTTTGCTACTGAAGCCACTACCCCTGTCCTCGGCGCTGTCACCTTGGAAGAGTTCCGCCTTGGCGTTGACCCGGTTTCCCAGAGGCTCATTCCTGTGGAAGGCCTGCTCATGAGCGGGCATCGCACCGGTTAGCCGAACCTATGACCACTATCGTCGTTGACGGCGAAATCCTGCTGCGCCGCCCCGCCCTGGAAGATGCAGAGGCCCTCTTCGCCCTGGTTGACTCGAACCGCCAATATCTGCGTCGCTGGCTCCCCTAGGTCGACTTCGTAGCTTCCCTGGAGGACGAACGTCGCTGGGTTCAAACGCACCTAGCCGAGGATGCACCCGATTACGTTTTGCTTATGGTCTACAAAGGCGAAGTAGTCGGCGCCGTTGGTATCAGAGGCCGAGGTTCTCGTAACAGGAGTGGCGAGATCGGCTACTGGATAGCCGAGAACATGCAGGGTCGGGGCATCGTGACGCGATCTTGCCTTGTCCTCATTGACCATACGTTTGAACGGTTGAACATGAACCGTGTGGTCATCCGCGCCTCCGTCGATAACGTACGCAGTAGGGTCATCCCCCATCGTCTTGGCTTCACCCTTGAAGGCATAGAGCGGCAATCAGAACTCCTCTACGATGACACGTTTCAGGATATGGCGGTCTACTCCATGCTTGCCTCTGAATGGCCTGACAATAAAGCAACGCTCCAGCGTGTGTAGTAGCAGACCAACGCTCATCCCAAGATTAGTACGGGCATGGCAATACCCCCATACACTCAGGGATTGACAAGGCTATTGAACGGGTATAGATTCCGAAATCGAGGCACGTTCACGCTTGATCGTGCAATCCTGCTTATTCAGAACGGGGGCAACACAGATGGCAGACAAGTTGAAAGAGTTCATTGAAGATTCCAAAGCTCTCATTGGGCAAGACGCCACGGACGTACCGACAGGCGTCAACGTGGCCGATTGGTCATCCATTCAGAAGCTCTGTAGTGCATTGGGTGACGTAAATCCGCTCTACAACGACGCCGCGGGCGGCGTCGGCACCCTCTACAACACCATGATCGCGCCTCCCTCCTTCATTTTCGCCGCACGAACCCCGGAATCCGGCGCAGCCTACGAGCAGAAAGCGTACGGCCTGCGCAGGTTCAGCACCAAGGCCTGTGCGGAGTGGAACGACGTCATTCGACTGGGAGAGCGGCTGGTAACCGACCTGAAGGTGACCGACGTGCGCAACGGGCCCAATTGGGAGAGCAGAGAGACCGCTGAGGTGGACTCCACTGCCACTTACCAAACCGTCTTTGGCGGCGTCCTAGCGGAGGCTACGGGAACGGTAACCATGGTTCCCTATGATTTGGGTGAGCCCCTCATTGAAGATAGGGACATCTACCAGTACTCCGACGAAGAGATACGCAAACTGGAAGACGACCTGGACGCCATAGCTCCACACCGCGGCGACGTGCCCCTCTACTGGAGCGAGGTCGAGGTAGGTGACAAGCTGCCCACCCTGGTCAAGGGCCCGCTCTACTACACGGAGATATCCTCCTGGAAGGTGGCTGAGGCCAAGCCCACCGCCCTTTCCGTTGGCTCCGTTGCCCACCGCCAGGTCATGGAAAGGCCCGGTAGGATAGCCGTCAATCCCAGCAACGATTGGCCCTACATGGACATCGAGCAGGCTTTCGGCGACCTTCTTGCCGTGAAAGCCTTGGGCTTCAAGATGCCCGTATCCAAGGGGCTGATGCGCTTCGCCCTAGCCGGCCAGGTCGTAACCAACTGGATGGGCGACCTGGGCTTCTTGCGCAGGATGTCCCTGGATCTTCCCAATCACTTCCTGTACGAAGACACCATGTGGCTCAACGGCGAGGTGACCAAAAAGTTCAACGAGCAAGTTGGCGACGCCGAATATTCCGCAGTGGAGGTCAAGCTCTCCGGCCATAATCAGCTGGGGCAAACGCTGGTAGACGGCACGGCAGTGGTCTATCTGCCGGAAAGAGGCTTCCTGGTGGGCCTTCCTATCGGCAATCCCTTGATGTAGGCCCTTAGGAAATTGATTGATGTTCCAAAGTGAGGAGAAAGGAGCCATAAAATGACCACAGAAGAAAAACAGACCTTTGAAAGTCTAGTCGACGAGTTCAGGCGGCTTTCCCACGAAGACCTTGAAAAAGAGGTCGTCGGGGAGGGATACCCGCTCGGTATGTACCTCTACCCGGGCACCTCTCAGCCATACGACGCCTCAGGTCCCCCATTCAAGAGCCCCTGGGTGCTTACCGAACCCGTTATCAAGGCCTACGCCGCCAGCATCGGCGATGACAACCCCCTCTACACCGACTCCGAATACGCCAAGAACGGGCCATACGGATGCCTCATCGCACCGGGCACCGCGCTCATCATCGCTAGGAACGCCATGTGGCACGGCGCTCGCCGCGTCGGCGGCTGGCCCATCGCCAACTTCCACTCCGGCACCGCTTGGGAGTTCTTCGACGTCCTGCGCGTCGGCACAGGATTCAAGACCTCCTCCGTGGGCAAGGAGATCATCGAAAAGCCGGGCGCTCACGGCAACCTCTTCTTCTTCATCACTGACGTCAACTACTGGGACATGCGCGGCGACCTCCTCGGCAAGTGCTACGGCACACTCATCATGGTTCCCCGTGAGGAGATGGGCACCGGTCGCGCCATGTCCGTGGAGCGACTCGGCGAGCGCATGATGTACGAGCGCAACGTCCCCAAGCTCAACGCCGAGCAGGTGGAGGAGATCGTCGACCTCATGGAGAAGTCCAGGCCCAGAGGCAAGGAGATACTCTACTGGGAGGACGTCAACGAGGGAGATAAGCTCCCCACCTTCATCATCCCGCCATGGACTGACCAGGACTGGACCGCCACCGGATTCATACGCAACGGCCCAGGCAGAGGCTACCAGTTCGAGGGCGGACACAAGATGCGCCGCCACATCAGACATGAGGGTCCAGGCGGCTTTGCCTACACCCACCCGGTATCTCGATGGCCCTGGAGCGCTGCCGACGAGCACGGCGACGCCCTAATGGCCGCATACCGCGGGCAGGCTCTACCCTTCGACTGGGGCGGCCAGAGGTCTCAGATACCACAGGCTCTGATGAGCAACTGGATGGGCGACAACGGCTTCATCCGCCGCCTACAGATGGCGCTGCGTCGACCCTTCTACTACTCCGACATCGGCCTCTACAACGGCACGGTTACCAAGAAGTTCACCGAGGTGCAGAAGGGAGAACCCGGTGAAGGCGCAGTCGACGGTGAGCGCACCTACTACGCCGTCGGCATCAAGTACGAGGGACGCAACCAGGAGGACCAGGTCTTCGTACAGGGCACCTCCACGGTGTACCTGCCATCGCGTGAAGGCGGCATGGTGCAGCTCCCCATCCCTCACGTGGCCAAGCCCCAGGCCATCCCCTACGAGACCTTCTACCGCGACTGGTACTAGACCATAGCGACTCTGTTCTGGAAATGATGTAGGGGCGGGTTTCAAACCCGCCCCTACATCTATCCAGAACCAGCGCCTGCCCCCTCCGGCATTCTTCGAGCGCAGCGAAGAATCTTTTCCCGCAAAAACGACGTCACCCTACTCCCAACCCCCCAAACCCTACTTATGGACACGGTGCTGTAGACTACTGAGGTGCTTGCCCAAGCCAACACCCGCAAGCTATACCTGGGACTCGCCATTGGCGTTGTAGCCGTATCCTTTGCCGCCATATTCATCCGCCTGGCTGAAGCGCCGTCCCTGACCATAGCCTCCTACAGAATGACCCTCGCCGCAGCCATCATGATTGGGCTTGCCGCGAGCTCCTGGATCAGAAACGGCGTCCAGTCCGTCTCGGGTCTGACCAAAAAAGACATTCCCCTTGTTCTCCTATCCTCCGCTTCCCTTTCGGTGCATTTCTGGGCCTGGATACTGTCGCTGGAGTACACCTCCGTCGCCAGTTCTGTCGTCCTGGTTACAACCAGCCCGTTCCTCGTCGCCATCGCGTCACGCGTCTTCTTCGCGGAGCCGATATACAAATACACGTTCATCGGTATAGCCGTGGGCGTCGCCGGAGGGGTCATCCTGGCCTTGGGAGATGCCAGTGGCGGCGAAAGCGAGATTTTAGGTGACTTGCTGGCCTTCGCCGGCGCCGTCGCCATCGTTGGCTACATGCTGGCAGGTCGGCGACTGCGCCGGCACGTGCCGGCGTTGAGCTACAACTCCGCCGTCTACAGCGCGACCGCAGTCATCTTGCTGATCGCTGCCATACTGGCCGGAGACCCCTTCACCGGCTACACGCCACAGACCTACCTCTGGCTGGTGATGGTGGCCCTGGTCCCACAGGTAATTGGGCATTCCCTCCTGAACTGGTCGCTGGCCCACGTCACCGCTACTGCAGTCGCCATTGCGGTCATGGCCGAACCCGTCATAGCAACCGCCGCGGCCGTGATCATACTGGGAGAAGCACCGCCGCTGACCAGCGTTCTGGGGGGCGCTCTGATACTGTCCGGAATCTACGTGGCTATGAGATCCGGGCATTCAAGGCGCTAGCCAGCGCCTATCCCAAGTCTACTAACGCATGGCCCGCGGTCACGCTTTGGCCCGGCGCGATATGCACCGCCTGTACGGTGCCGGCTGCAGGCGCTCTTATGGCCTGTTGCAGCTTTATGGCCTCCAGAATGCACAGAGCGTCGCCCTCTGCCACACTCTGACCCGGCTTGACCCCCACCGATACGATCACGCCCGGCATGGGTGACCTGACTTGCACTGTCCTTCCCGCGGGCAGCTGGGACGGAGTGTCGGCGGGCAAGATCGCCTCGGTCAGCCCTTCTACGTTGACCTCAACTGCCTCACCATCGACCAGCACCCGGATGGGGTTCGCCGAGATAT
The DNA here is from genome assembly GCA_964450505.1 of uncultured Dehalococcoidia bacterium. Classification (GTDB taxonomy): domain Bacteria; phylum Chloroflexota; class Dehalococcoidia; order Lucifugimonadales; family QGNO01; genus DAOUJH01. Next base: position 12,374 of record CAYVEN010000005.1, read on the forward strand.
CGCCCACCTCGACTTCGCGCCACCTATCTCCAATTTTTACCCTGATGCGCTTTGCCATGGTCTAGCCGAGTAATGAGATGAACACGCCCGCCACCACCGCCGACCCGATCACGCCCGCCACATTGGGGCCCATGGCATGAGGCAGAAGGAACGTATCCGGATTGGCCTCCTGGCCCTCGGCGTGAGCGATGCGGGCCGCCATAGGCACTGCGGAAACGCCGGCTGCGCCTATCAACGGGTTTACCTTTTCCTTGGAGACCAGGTTCATCAGCTTGGCAAAGAGTATCCCCCCTACGGTGCCAACGGCTAGGGCGACCAGACCCAGGGCCAGGATAGCTAGCGTTTCTAGTTGCAGTACTTTTTCGGCGGAAAGCTGCGCTCCCACCGTGACCATGAGGAAGATGGTGACCACATTGATAACCTCGTTCGAGGCCGCTTGACTAAGGCGAGGCACCACGCCACTCACCGCCAGCAGGTTGCCCAGCATAAACATGCCTATCAGTGGCGCCGCATTGGGGACAAGCAGGATGATGAGGATCATGGCCAGGAGCGGGAATACCAGTCTTTCCAGCTTGGACACCTCCCGGGCGGGAGGCATTACTATACGACGCTCCCGCTTGGTGGTGAGGAGCCGCATCAAAGGAGGTTGTATGAACGCCAAGCCGGCCATGTAGGTGTACGCGACCACGGCAGTGCGGCCCAACAGGTCGGGAGCCAGTATGGCGGAAAGAAATATCGTGGTCGGGCCGTCCGCGCCGCCTATGATGCCGATGGACGCCGCTTCCCTGGTGGAGAAGTCTATCCCTATTTCAGGGACCAGACTGGTAGCCAGTGCTCCCCAGAAAGCCACGAAGATGCCCACCTGTGCTGCGCCGCCAAGAAGCAGCGTTTTAGGATTGGCGATAATTGGCGTGAAGTCGGTGAGCGCGCCGAGTCCAAGGAATATCAAGGGAGGCAGTATGTTCCAGAAGGAGAGTGTGAAATGAAAGGTGAGCCCAAGGATCCCCGACCCCTGCAGCGCCTCCGGAGCCAGCGGATCACCTGGGGCAAGCTGTGTCAACGCATTGAGAGGCAGGTTGGCAATTATGACCCCTATGCCTATCGGCAGCAATTCGTACGGTTCCGCCTTCTTGGCGATTGCCGTGTATATGAAGAGCAACCCCAGCGCAATGAGGAAAAGATTGCCTGGAGTCAGGTTGAGAAAACCGGTCTCGTTCAGGTATTGGCTAAGGTCAGGCACAGGCTACTCTATTCGGAAGGGTCATCTTCAGTTTGTTGCGTCTGCGCCAAGGCAACTCCTACTCCAATTGAAGCCGCCAGCGCTTTATCGCGTGCCTCTGCCGCTGCAGAACCCATCAACCGCCTTTGCAGCCATTGCTGCCGCAGCGACCATCCAGTGAGCACAACTATGACCATCAGTATAACCAGCGCCGCAAACGCGGTGCCCACACCAAATAAGGTTAGTCCTATAGCTTCCTCAAATTCGGCAGGTGTCATATACGATCCCCAGACGCGCGATTCGCGGTCAACTCAGAGGCGCCACGCTGAAGATTACGTGAAACGGCTTGCAGTATATAACCACGGAGCGATATTGAGACAAGTCCAGATCTGGAATCGGATAGTTCTGATTGCCTATGTTCCCCTTCAGCTTGTCCAGCTCCACGTACCCCTCGCTATCGAATTCGCTTCTGCTCATGGGGTCAGGATGTGCGCTGAGCAGCACTCTCAAATCAGGGCCGTTCGTCACTCTCAGATCCTCCACGCGAAGGACGTGCGAACCGTCGGCTAGCCTGTATATCGTAGCCTGCCCACTGCCCATATGGAAGCTGTCGGCATCGCGGAAAGAGCCTGTCTTGACCACCATAGCCGTTGCCTCATCATGAGTCATCGATTCCATCATGGAGCTGTCCATCTTGGCCATGCCCTCCATGATGGTTTCCACGTCAGAGCGTGACATCCCTTCAGGAATGTCTGCTCCTACGGTAAGAGGAAACTCTTCGTCGACCGTTTTACTGATGAACAGGGGAGAGCCCAGCCACCAAGCCAGTGCCAGGACGGGGATGAGCGCCACCACCGATCCACCGATGATGAGCCGTCTTCGCCTGGTTGAAAATAACTTCATTTTAATCCGCTCTCCGATTTAACCTTTTTCAGCACGCACAAGCAGCATGGGATGTGTGAACAGTACGGCGTCACCATCCCTCCTCACGTCCAGTCCGCTCTTGCCGTCGAGTACGTCCTGCTCGAACAATGAGCGAACCCTTTCTCTGGTCTCGTCTGGACAAATGGTCATCCACTCGCCCAGATCGCGGTAGGAAGGCAGCACTCCCAGCAGTCTGACGCTCAGGCCTGCCTTTTGCGCCATCCGACGCCAGTTGGAAGGTGTGAGGTTCGTTATGTGGGAAGGGTCGCGCAGGCGCTCCATCTCCTGATGCAACGCCCTTATAGGCGGCACTTCCGACGTAGTGATGTCCAGGGCGCACAGAGCGCCGCCCGGCCTCAAAACGCGGGCCATCTGCGCCATTATCCGTTCCGGCTCGTCAAAGTGGTGGAAGGCAGACGTACAGGTAACTATATCGAAGGACCCGTCAGGAAACGGAAGGTCTGCGGCGTCTCCCAGCACAAACTTGCAGTTGCCGACGTTTTTTTCTCTGGCCAGCTCCTCCGCTCTTTCGATTACGGCGGGCGTTAGGTCCAGGCCGGTCACGTGCCGAACGTGTTCGGCCATCGGCACCGCAACCACCCCTGCACCGCAGGCCACGTCCAGCATCTCCATTTCCTGCAGCTCCTCAGCACTGCCGCTCATGCGCACTAGGTCAAGCAACCATTTCAGCCGCTCCTCGCTGACGAATGCAGGGCTGGTGCTGATGTATCCCGCCTGGGCGGTGAACGCAGACCTGATCAAGTCCGCGTGGCTCTGCTTAGACTGCATTCCTGCCCTCCTCCGTATGCACACTGGACCCCTCGTGGCTTTGGGTCGTGTTTGGGGTTAGTATAGCATGGCCCAGGGAGCTATATAATAATAGACGCTGTACGATTCAGGAGGCGCTATGACGGCCAGAATAGACTTCAACTGCGACATGGGAGAGAGCTTTGGCTCCTACAAGCTGGGCCAAGATGAAGAGGTTATCAAATACATCACGTCGGCCAACGTGGCCTGCGGCTTCCATGCCGGCGACCCGCAGTGGATGCGCCACACCGTTAGGCTCGCTGAAGAGCACGGTGTAGGCGTAGGCGCACACCCCAGCTTCCCCGATCTTCAGGGGTTTGGCCGTCGCAACATGTTAGTCACCTCCGCCGAGGCCAAGAACGATGTGATGTACCAGATAGGCGCTCTCAAGGCCTTCACCAGAGACCACAGCTTGCAGCACGTGAAGCCCCACGGCGCCATGTACAACATGGCGGTGGACGGAGGTGATCTCGCCAAGGCAATCAATGAAGCGGTTCTAGAAATAGACCCCGATATGATCCTCATAGTGCTGGCAGGCAGTCCCTGGGCCGAGGTGGCCCGCGAAATGGGACTGCGCGTGGCAACGGAGGCGTTCGCCGACCGCGCCCTCAACCCGGACGGCACGCTGGTCTCCAGGTCCAAGCCAGGCTCCGTGATCCACGATCTGGACGAAGTGGTGGAACGAAGCCTGAAGATGGTAACCGAAGGCAGAGCCACCGCCATCACCGGAGAAGAGGTCGAGATTCAAGCCGACACCCTCTGCCTGCACGGGGACACCCCCGGCGCAGTGGAGATGGCACGCGCCGTGCGGAACGGTCTGAGAGATGCCGGCGTTGAGATCGTACGCCTGGGTGAGATGGTCTAGCCATGGACGATTTGAGATTTGCTCCCGCCGGAGACAAGGCCTTCGTCATTGAGATGGGTACAGGCATATCCCCTGAAATCAATCGCAAGGTGCATAACCTGTTCCTGGCTATAGAAAAGCAGGGCATACCGGGAGTCCTAGATATGGTGCCGACCTATCGCTCCCTTCTTATAAACTACGACCCGTTGACCTTGCCGCCGAATGAGTTGGAGGAGCGGGTACGGAAGCTAACGCAGGACCTGGAAGAGATCCCTCCAGAGGCCTCCAGAGTGGTTGCGTTGCCCACCTCGTACGGCGGCGAACACGGGCCTGACTTGGCATACGTAGCCGAGCAGAACGGCCTTACGGAAGAAGAGGTGATCGCGCTGCACTCCGGTACGGACTACCTGGTGTACATGATGGGTTTCACGCCCGGGTTCACCTACCTGGGAGGCATGTCAGAAAAGATAGCCACGCCACGCTTGCAGACGCCGCGCACGGCAATACCCGCGGGCTCCGTGGGTATTGCTGAACGGCAAACGGGAGTCTATCCCATTGAGAGTCCCGGCGGCTGGCAGCTCATCGGGCGGACGCCGGTGCGCCTGTTCGATCCATCAAAGCAGCCTCCCGTCATTGCGGAGCCAGGCGACTATATACGGTTCGTTCCTGTCTCGCCGGAAGATTACCAAAGGATTCTCGAAGAAGTTGGGGCCGAGGTCTACCAAGCGGCCTCATACCCCGCGGAGTAGGTATGGATATCATTGAAGTGCTGGACGGCGGTATGTTCACCACGGTGCAAGACCTGGGCCGCTACGGCTACCAGAGGTACGGTGTCCCCGTGTCCGGGGCAATGGACACCTTTGCCCTGCGAGCCGCCAATCTCCTCGTGGGAAACCGTGAGGGTGACGCCGGCCTGGAAATGACCCTTGCCGGTCCCAATCTCCGTATCCTGGACGAAACCGTAGTAGCTATAACCGGCGCAGACCTTATGCCCGCATTGGACGGCGAGCCGGTTCCCATGTGGCAGCCCGTGGCAGTGCAGAAAGGCGCGGAGCTTCAGTTCCACGGCATCAGGGACGGCGTGAGAGCCTATCTTGCTATAGCGGGAGGCGTGGACATTCCACCCATGCTCGGCAGCCGCTCCACTTATACACGGGCCAACATCGGAGGGCTGGAAGGCCGCCCCCTGGCTCGCGGCGACAGGTTAGCCGCCTCTAACCGCATGGATCGCGCTGAAGGGAGGCGTTTCCCCCGGGGAGCAGTTCCCCGCTACGGACACACCCACCGGCTTAGAGTAACCCTGGGACAGCAATTCGACGCCTTCACCGAACGGGGTATCGAGACCTTTCTTTCGTCCAGCTATACGGTTACCCCACGGTCGGACCGTATCGGTTACAGGCTGGAAGGGTCGCCAATCGAGCACAAGGCCGGCGCTGACATTGTCTCGGACGGCATCCCGTTCGGAGCAGTACAGGTCACCGGCGACGGCATGCCCATTGTCCTTCTAGCCGATAGGGGCACCACGGGAGGCTACACCAAGATAGCCATTGTGATCAGCGCCGATATAATGCGCCTGGCACAGGCGGCTCCGGGAGACGTGGTCACGTTCCATAGAGCAACGCTTGAAGAGGCACACGAAGCCTTACTGGAACAGGAGAGCCTCATTCAAGATATCAGGAAGAGCCCCAGTGTTGTATTCGCCCGCCACAGACTCAGCATCCGCGTGAATGACAGGGAGTACATCGCGGAAACTGGGCTATCGGAAGCAATTGAGACCAAGGCTGAAGCCAGGACGGTTCGCGCTTCACTGCATGATGAGACGTACACCTTCACCATTGAGGTGGATGGCAACTCCTCCGCTTGACACCTCCTGGGAAGGAGCCTACCATCAACCCAACGCTGTACGAGGAGGCATATCATGACCACGGGCCTCTCTTCATTCCGTCCCGCCATCACAGGAACGTCCCACATGGTTTCGTCAGGCCACTGGCTGGCCACTGCCGCGGGATACCGCATTCTGGAAGAAGGCGGCAACGCCATAGACGCCGGTGTAGCGGCGGGCATTGTCCTGGGAACCGTGCTGCCCCACTGGGTCAGCTTTGGCGGTGTGGCGCCCATGATCATACATCGCGCCGACCGTAACGAAACGGTGAACATAGACGGCCTAGGTCGTTGGCCCAAGAAGGCCAACATAGACTACTTCAAGCAGAACTCCGGGGGAGAGATAGAGGCGGGTGTGCTGCAGTGCGTCACCCCCGGCGCCCCGGATGCCTACCTCACCGCACTCAAACTCTACGGCACCATGACCTTCGAGCAGGTAGTGACACCCGCTTTGGAACTTGCCGATGGCGGCTTCCCCGTTTCCGTATCGCTGACGCAGGCGCTGGAGATAGGCACTGCCCTGACAACGGCTTTCCAGCTTCGCACGGGAAGCAGCCCGCGGGGCACGGAGGGCAGCCTATCCTCGTGGCCGTCCACTGCAGATATATTCCTGCCCGGCGGGAAAATACCGGAGATAGGCCAAGTCATAGTGCAGAAAGACCTTGCCAATACGTTCCGCAGGCTCATCGACGCGGAGCGCGCCGGTTCCTCCAATGGCCGAGAGGCCGGTCTTCAAGCGGCGCGCGACCTGTTCTACAGGGGCGAAATAGCGGAGCAGATCACCGATTTCATACAGTCCCAGGGCGGCCTGCTCAGCATGGACGACATGGCGTCCTACGCGGTCACCATCGAACCACCGGCGAAGGGCAGCTTCAGGGGTCTAGACGTGTACACCTGCGGGCCCTGGTCGCAGGGGCCGGTCAACATACAGGTTCTGCAAATCCTGGAGGGATTCGACCTAAGGGCGATGGGGCACAACAGCGCCGATTATCTGCACGCCGTCCTGGAGGCGTTGAAGCTGGCATTCGCCGACCGCGAAGCGTTCTACGGCGACCCCGGTTTCCTCGACGTGCCCATGGCCGGCCTCACCTCCAAGGAGTACTCCGCCGCGCGTAGGGAGACCATACAAATGCGGCAGGCGTTCACCGAGATGCCGCTGTCCGGCGACCCCTGGGCCTACCAGGCCGGCGTGGCGATGCCCGTTCCCGCGGCGCCGGAGCCGGTGGGCGGCCCCGTGCCGCCAGACACCAGCTACGCCTGCGCCGTAGACCGCTGGGGCAACGCCTTTTCCCTGACGCCAAGCGACGGAATATACGGCGCGCCGGTGGTGCCGGGGCTGGGCATGATCGCGTCGGCTAGGGGGTCGCAGAGCTGGCTCGACCACGAACACCCCAGTTCGCTGCAGCCGGGGAAACGCCCCCGTCTGACGCCCAACCCGGCTATGGCGTTCAAGGACGGCAAGTTCTGGATGGCCTACGGCACGCCGGGCGGCGATACACAGTGCCAGTCCATGGTGCAGGTGTTCCTCAACATCGTGGAGTTCGGAATGGATCCCCAGGAGGCCGTCGAGGCGGCCAGGGTGGTCACGTTCAGTATGCCAAGCTCGTTCTGGCCACACGCCTACTTCCCCGGCCAAGCGGCGGCGGAAGGGCGCATAGCCCCGGACGTCATCGACGACCTGCGCGAACGCGGCCACAAGATCGAGGTGTGGGACGACTGGACGGGCCGGACGGGCAACGTCTGCGCCATACAAGTGGACAGAGAAAAGGGCATACTCCTCGGTGGGGCGGACGCCCGCCGCGAGTCTTATGCCATGGGCCGTTAGCTTACGGGAAACAAGCGGGAGGGCACAACAAATGTTTGACGGCAACCTGACTCTGGATCAGATCATGTCTATCCCCGCACCGGGTCCTGGAGAAGCCGGCAATGCACCTCAATGGTCGCCGGATGGCTCTCGCATCCTCTTCGTTTCATCACTGGGAGGCTCTCCGGATATCTGGAGCATCAGCCCGCAGGGAGGATTCCCCACAAGGGTTACCCTAGGCCTGGGAACTGCAGACTACGCCGCGTCACACATGCCGCTATGGTCGCCGCATGGACGGCACGTCTCATACATATCAAACAAGTCAGGCACAAACGAAGTGTGGCTGTGGCACGCCAGTGGCGATCCTGAGTCCCAGCTCACCAACCTAGGGGCTAACATCCAGTCCGTGTGCTGGGCACCGGACGGCAAGAGCCTGGTCCTGTCCGGCAACCGCTACGGTGGCTACGACATCTACAGGGTCGATTTACCGTCAGGAGACGCTACACGACTTACCCAGGATCCCCTTTATGAAGTGAACCCTGTGTTCACTCCCGATGGGAAGCAGATCATCTACATACGACTGAACGAAACCTGGGAAGATCACCAGATCGTCCAAATGAACAGCGACGGCACAGGCTCCAAGGTCATCGCTGAGGATAGAGATTTCTTCGACTATTCGTTCGGCCCCTCACTGGGGGTTCCCCAGGTCTCGCCCGATGGTAACCGGCTTCTCTTCCGCTCACAGCGGAGCGGCTATATCAATTACTGGAAGGTGTCTCTTGAGGGAGGAGAGCCTAGTCCGCTGGTTCCAGAGGAGGCCGAACAGAGCGGCGCGACCTGGTCTCCGGACGGTAGTGAGGTAGCGTATGTCTCCAACCGCAACGGAACTCTGGAGCTCAGACTCGCCAGCGCGGATGGGGGCGAGTCGAGGTCTCTGTTCAATCCAGGTATGGGTGTGTGCATCGCTCCCAGCTGGTCACCAGACGGCTCCCACATCTGCTTCCTCCACGGCGCCCCGACTGCTCCCGATGACCTCTGGGTGATATCAGCCAAGGAAGGCGAATCCAGACAACTGACCTTCTCCTTGCCTGAAGGGGGCTTGGAGAACCGCCTTGTCGCTCCGGAAAAGGTAGCTTACTCTAGCTTCGACGGCCTCACTATCAACGCCTATCTGTACGCCCCTAAAGACAGAAGCAGGCGCTACCCGGGTATCGTTTTTACTCATGGCGGACCGACCTATCAGTTCTTCGATAATTACCAGCCTTATGTCCAGTACCTGGTACAGCGAGGGTACGTGGTGCTGCAACCCAACGTCCGAGGAAGTTCCGGATATGGCAAAGCGTTCGAAGAGGCTAACGACGGCGACTGGGGTGGAGGCGACTTGAAAGACGCGGTAGCAGGCGCCGAGTTCCTGAAGGGTCTGCCCTACGTCCACCCGGACAGAATGGGCGTAACCGGCACCAGCTACGGAGGCATCATGAGCATGAACGCCGTCTGCTTTGCGCCTGGGGTGTTCCAGGCCGCGGTGCCTATGTCGGGATATGCCGAATGGCCAGTGGAGTTGAATAGAATGGCTGTGAAGCACATCAAACTGCTTGAGCACGAGTTGGGACCGTACAAGGATAATAAGGAGACCTGGCATCGCTGCTCGGCCATCTACTCGGTGAGCAGTGCCAGGACCCCAACGTTCGTCCTGCATGGCGAGGGCAGAGACCCTCATTCAGATGCCTCCAAGGAGTTCGCTGAAGCCCTCAAGAAAGAGGGCAAGGTGGTGCAGTACAAGGCCTATCCCAACGACGGCTACTACGTAGTGAATAGGTCCAACATCCGGGAGATGCTCAACGACATCGCGGACTTCTTCGACAAGTATCTAAAGAACGGAGTTCGTTGAGGTTCTGGTGCCTGAGTTTTTGACTACGATTAAGTTTTTTGCTAAAATTGCACCATATACAACACCTTGAGTTGGTGCAGCGGCCGAACAACAACATAGGCGGAATTATTTCTCTCTTTCTTCCCTGCTGCGCCGCTCCTCAAGGCCCCAAATCCGGGCGCCCTTTGTATTAGCGGAGGCGACCCCATATGAGGAGTACCTATGGTACGCAAGCAGATTGAAAATATGCCCCAGTACACTGCCAGCGATATCCAGGTCTTGGAAGGCTTGGAGGCTGTACGCCGCCGTCCCGGCATGTACATCGGCAGTACCGACCATCGCGGCCTGCATCACCTGATCTACGAGATCGTGGACAACGGCGTAGACGAGGCTATGGCCGGCACCTGCGACCGCATCTCCATAGTTTTGGAAGAGGGCGGCTCCGTACAAGTTGAGGACAACGGCCGCGGCATTCCTACCGATATTCACGCAACCACGGGCCGACCCGCGCTGGAGACCATAATGACGACCCTCCACGCCGGCGGCAAATTTGGGGGCGGAGCCTACAAGGTATCGGGCGGACTTCACGGTGTAGGCGCTTCGGTGGTGAACGCATTGTCGGAGCGGATGCAGGTGGAGGTACACCGAGACGGGCACGTGTCCGTGCAGGACTTCGTCAGGGGGAAGCCGCAAGGCGACGTGGAGACTGTGGGCGAAAGCAACAAGCACGGAACAATTATCACCTTCCTGCCGGACAACAAGATCTTCGGCGAAATTGAATACAATTATGAGGAACTGACCCAGCGGTTCCGTGAGATGGCCTATCTGAACAAGGGCCTTCGCATAGACTTCTTCAGCCCCTGGCACCTAGCGCGCGGAGCGGAAAAAGCAAAGGAGTCCTACTACTTTGAGGGCGGTATCTCCGACTTTGTAGAACTGCATCTCAACCACAATCGCGACGTGCTCTCCAAGAAGCCCATCCACATCGAGAAGCCGGTGGAAGACACCATGGTAGAGGTGGCGTTGCAGTACAACACTGGCTATTCGGAGCTGGTCTACGCATTTGCCAACTGCATCAACACGCCGGACGGTGGCACTCACCTGACCGGATTCCGTACGGCGTTAACCCGCGCCCTTAACGACCACGCCCGCAAGCAGAAGTTCCTCCGGGACGACCACCCCAACCTGGCTGGAGAAGACGTTAGGGAAGGGCTGGCAGCGGTAATCAGTGTCAAGCTGCTCGACCCCGAGTTCGAGGGGCAGACCAAGGCAAAGCTCGGCAACCCTGAAATCAAGGGCATGGTGGAAACCGTAGTAGCCGAGGGCATGGAGTACTACCTTGAAGAGCACCCTCTAGAAGCGCGACGGATCATAGACAAGGCGTTGACGGCACAAAAGGCCAGAGAGGCGGCCCGCAAGGCGCGCGAGATGGTGCAACGGAAGAACGCCATGGACGGCGGCTCGCTGCCGGGCAAGCTTGCCGACTGCCAGGAGCGCGACCCCTCCATGAGTGAGTTGTTCATCGTAGAGGGCGAATCGGCCGGAGGCTCGGCCAAGATGGGTAGAGATCGGAAGTTCCAGGCCGTGTTGCCTCTGAAAGGCAAGATCCTCAACGTGGAGAAGGCCCGCGAGGACCAGATGATTTCCCACGAGGAGATACGAACCATAATTACGGCGCTGGGGACCAAGTTCCACTCCAGGATCAGTGTCAACGGTGACGACGTCAATGGAAATGGCAACGGCAACGGACATGCGCCGGAAGGCTATGACCTTGACTCGCTGCGATACCACAAAGTAATCATCATGACGGACGCGGACGTGGACGGGTCTCACATCCGTACGCTGCTGCTGACCTTCTTCTACAGGCACATGAAGCCGCTGGTAGAGGGAGGCTACTTGTACATAGCGCAGCCGCCCCTCTACAAGGGCTCCAAGGGCAGGTCGGACCAGTGGCTGTTCACGGAAGATGAAAAGGACCACTGGGTGGCCAGGCAGCAATACTCCAATCTGAAGCTGACATCCGCCGATGGCTCGATATCCAAGACGGGTGTGGGTATACAGACGCTCCTGTCGCAGCAGGAGGGTCTGGAGAGGGTGCTGCAGGACCTCCAGCAGAACGCCGGCGTTCCCACCGAGTTCACGCTGAAGCTTCTGAAATCGGATGTGGCCGAATGGCACAGGCAGGACATGCTGAACATAGACCAGTTCATGTTGCAGGTCAGGAGCTGGCTGGTGGCGGAGGGAATCCCCGCTGACCCAGGCTTCAACAAAGAGACCGAAGAGAAGTGGCTCAAGGTAAAGTTGCCCTCCGGGAGCAAGTTCAAGCTATCTCAGACGCTGTTCGATTCGCCGTTGATGAAACGCTGCTTTAGCCTCTACTCCAAAGTGAAGGACGCTATGGAGCATGACAGCTTCACGCTGACCCGCAAAGGCAAGGTGCTGGACACGGACATCCCACTGTCTGAGCTAGCGGCCAGGGTGAATAAACACGCAGACAGAGGCGGCGTCAGCATCCAGCGCTACAAAGGACTGGGTGAAATGAACGCCGACCAGCTCTGGGATACAACGATGAATCCGGAGACACGAACCGTCCTCAAGGTTGGCGTGGAGGACGCCATTCTAGCGGATGAGGTCTTCAGCGTTCTCATGGGCGACTCTGTGCAACCGCGGCGGGAGTTCATCCAGACCTACGCAAGAGAAGTGCGCAACCTGGACGTATAGGGCGGCCTACAGGCAAGTCATGGATTGCTTGCTATGGTTTCCTTGATGGAATACCATTCGCCAGCCGCTTTGCTCAAGTCTCCAGATAGAGCTTCGCAATGAAGCGGCATCTTCCACGTTATTTCCAACAGGGCACACCGAGTACGTTGCCAAGGCTATGGTGGGTGCAAGGAGCTTCACTTGAAAGTCCGTCAGTTTAACCCTACTTCTGACCTGCGAGTCGGAGCAGCGATGACATCCTGCTTACAAAACACGGACCCTGAGCTACCGAACTCCAGAAAGTCATCCGACAGAAGAAGAACAAGCTCCTCAATAGTGCAGGGTTGGAGCCCTATTAGCTTTTCCTCTAGACAGCGAAGTTGATCTTCTAACTCGGTTTTGTTTTCCATAACCTGAGTCTAATTGTCTAAAGGCCACAGTGTCCTGAACTAGGATGACATGGGGTCACTGGCGAGCCAGTCCCTTACGGCGCTCTCTTGCTCGCGCGTTATACGCCCTTCTGAGGAAGCCAGATCAAGCAAGGTGGAGACGGAGGAAAGCGTGACCAGCTCAACCCCCACCTCGCGGTATGCCTCCACCGACCGGGGGAACCCGTAGGTGAAGATGCTATAGCTGTGGTTGATTCTGGCTCCAACGGCATGCAACCCCCTGATAGCCCTGACGGCGCTGCCCGCGGTACTGGTCAGGTCCTCTACCAGCACCGCCAGGCTTCCCGCTTGCACGACTCCTTCCACCTGCTGGCCCCTGCCATAACCCTTGGACTGATCTCGCACGTAGGCCATGGACCTTCCCGTTAGGGAGGATGCCCAAGCCGCCCAAGGTATACCGGCTGTGGCGACTCCCGCCACCACGTCGGACTCCGGTTCCGTTTCCAGAATCCTATCCGCTAGGAGCTTTGCAATGCGCTCTCTTTCTACAGGGTAGGAGCAGAGTAGACGCAGATCGCAGTAGATCGGGCTGAGGATTCCGGATGCGAACACAAAGGGCTTCTCCGTGTTGATGATAACGGCCTCTCTATCCAAGAGGATGGCAGAGACCTCTCTGGCCTGCTCATCCATGGCAGGCTTGCCTTTACCTGTAATCACTGTTCCTCCCAACCGGGATCCGGTTAAAGACAAAGTGGGCGAGATGACTCCGACCAAGGAGCGCCTTCTCGCCCACTTCATAACGAATCTAGTACCAGTCGCGGTAGAAGGTCTCGTAGGGAACTGCCGGGGGCTTGGCCACGTGCGGTACGGGCAACTGCACCATGCCGCCTTCACGCGAGGGCAGGTACACCGCGGAGGTGCCCTGTACAAAGACCTGGTCCTCATGGTTGCGGCCCTCATACTTGATGCCGACACCGTAGTAGGTGCGCTCGCCGTCCACGGCGCCTTCGCCTGGCTCGCCTTTCTGCACTTCCTTGAACTTCTTAACGACCGTGCCGTTGTAGATGCCCAAGTCACCGTAGTACATAGGCCGGCGCAGAGCCATCTGTAGTCGGCGGATGAAGCCGTGGTCGCCCATCCAGTTGCTCATCAGGGCCTGTGGTATCTGCGACCTCTGGCCGCCCCAGTCGAAGGGGAGTGCCTGGCCGCGGTAGGCAGCCAGTAGGGGATCGCCGTGCTCCTCACCGTGAGCCCATGGCCAGCGGGTCACGGGGTGTGTGTAGGGGTTGCCTGCGAATCCCGGCAGGAGCTTGTGCCTGCGCGCCTTGTATCCGGCCTCAAAAGCGTACGACCGTACCGCACCGTTGCGGATGAACCCTGTTACCGACCAGTCCTGGTCGCTCCAAGGCGGCACAACGAAGGTGGGCAGCTTGTCTCCCTCGTTGACATCCTCCCAGTAGAGTATCTCCTTACCCCTGGGCTCCGCCTTCTCAATGAGGTCAATGAGCTCTTCCACCTTTTCCTGGTTGTACTGTCCGGCTTGCCGCTCGTACATCATGCGCTCGCCCAAGCGCTCCACGGACATGGCGCGACCGGTGCCCATCTCTTCACGCGGGATCATGATCAGAGTGCCGTAGCACTTGCCCAGTAGGTCGCCGCGCATGTCCCAGTAGAAGACGTCCGTAATGAGGAAGAAGAGGTTGCCCTGCGCTCCCGGCTTCTCTATGACCTCCATAGCTTTAGAGGTTGTGCGGAGACCCGTGCCGACACGAAGGACATCGTAGAATTCCCATGCCGTACCGGAATGGAAATTGGCAAACGGTATGCCGCCGGGCCTGTCTCTCCACAGCTCCTCCGGGCCATGCCACATGGGTGTACGGGCCATTATCATTGCCGTCCCCGGGGTGGTGAGACAGCCATAGGGGCCGTTCTTGGCATACCCGGGGTCGGTATAGAGGGGATTGTCATCCCCAATGTGGACGGCATAAGCCTTGGCAACCTTCTCCGTAAGAATCCAGGGACTCTTAAACGGAGGGCCGGAAGAATCGTAGGGCTGCCTCGTCCCGCTGTACAGGCCAACGTCAAGAGGGTAGCCCTCATGGACCTCTTCGCCAATCATGCCTCTTGACGCCTCACGAAACTCGTTCACCAAGCTTTCAAAAGTCTCGCCTGTTGTCGTCATCACTTCACTCCTTGTTTGTTTTTCAATTGCCCCGGCACGGGTGCATTACCACCATGGATTGCCTACTGGCAGGCCAACCAGGAATCCCTTCTCTGGGAGGTAGACCACTGCCGAGCCGTCAACAAGAGTCTGTCCAAGCTGGTTGTTGCCGGAGAGCTTGACCTCAACGGCGTAGTATTTCTCGTCCCCAACGGTCTCTTCAAACTTCCTGGTCACCTGGCCGCTTACCCACATGGTGTCACCATAACAGTAGTGGTTGGGCAAGTCCAAGCTTATGCTGCGCAGAAAGCCCAGGTCTCCCATCCAGTTGGTGATAACCTGGCTGGCTAGGGCAAAGCGATGCAGTCCTCTAGCCACTGACATCTTGAATCCCAACGCGCTAGCCGACAAGAGGTCCTTGTAGGTCTGCTCCAGGTCCCAGTAGGGCCACTGGGTGGTGGGGTTGACGGTTCGACGTCCCGGGCTGTCCAGTATCAGCCTGTGGGCCACAGGGCCCAGGGAGGCCGTAGAGGACTTCGCCAGCGCGACTTCCCAGAGCTCCATGGAGTTGTACTCCACGGGCCCCTTCACCAGTGCGGGAAGCGCATCGCCCTCTTGGACCTCGCTCCAATACAGGGGCACCTCGCCGCGGTGCGGCGGAATGGCGTCTATGTCCCTTTCCAGGTTATTGATCTCCTCGTCGCTGTACTGGTAGATGTCCCTGTCCAGAATGAGAGGCTCCCCCGGGGTGTAGGGAACCATTGCCGCAGTGCCCGTGGCCGTCGCTATGACGCCGCCATGGATGGTCTTGTATGTGGCAACGGATTCGACTTCGGCAGTCTCCCTGTCCCCCCAGTTGGGTCCGCTGCGCACATCGGACACCTTCAGGTCACTCGCCAGCCGTTCCCCCAGCCGTATCACGTCATTCCACTCAGCGGAGACACGGACGGTAAACCGTCGCAGGCCGTACTCCTTCTGCTCGTATGCGGCGCCGGAATCGGGTGTCCGTGCAGCAAGAACAAAGCTGGGAGGCGCTATCAGCGTGTTGTACAGCGTGCCTACGCCCCCTGCCGCGTCGTTGTATAAGGGGTTCACGTCGCCCAGCGAGGCACAGAACTTCTGGATTGCGGACCAATCAGCTACGCTGACCCCTTGCTCCACGTCCGGCGCTTTTCCGCCGACCAGCTTTTTGCTGTCCTCTATGAAATCACTCAAGCTTCCTACCATAAGCCTACCTCCTTGAATTCGCTGTTCTTTCTTTTACAGGTCAATGGTTGTCAAGTGGGGCCGAGGGCAGGATACATGCACGAGGGAAGATGGTCAATTCATACCGGCCAAGTCTTTGTAAAGTCCCCGCTCCGTGATAAACCTCTCGACCTCGAGTGGCACTAGATATCTCACCGACAGGCCCGTGGCAACCCTGCGCCTGATCTCTGTGCCACTGACGCCTATGGACGGCCCTTCAATAAGCCCGAGCTTCCGCTCCAGGGCGGGGTACTGCCGCTTGACCTCTTCAATAGCATCCGGCGAGTAGCCGGGTCTGGTAACGGCGGTAATCGTGCACAGGTCAAGAAACCGTTCGGGATCTTTCCAACGGGGTAGGCTCAACAGGGAGTCAACACCGATAATGAAGTTGATTTCTACATCCGATCCCCATCGTCTGGCCAGCTCTTCAAGGGTATCGACAGAGTAGGTGAGACCAGGCCTGTCAATCTCTATCGAGGAGGAATCAAAGGCTGGGTTATCGGCCACGGCTAACCGCACCATCTCCAGCCGTAGGGAGCCTGCCGTAATCCGGGTGTCGCTTTTGAGCCAGGGCTGCCCCGTCGGGATGAACACCACCTTCTGCAACGGTACGCGCA
>CAYVEN010000005.1:28844-41523 GCA_964450505.1 uncultured Dehalococcoidia bacterium
CTCTGCAACTATTAGGTGCGCTATATGGATAGGGTCAAACGTGCCACCCAGTATGCCGATTCGCATATCATTCCCACTGGAACTCTCGAGTCCCTATTCTCACCGTATCTCCGTGTTTGACGCCCGCTTCCTCTAAGACACGGAGCACGCCAAGCCTGGCTAATTCCTCTCTCAACTGGAGCCTTACTTTGAACTGCCGCATGTCCGGTAGGACTACTAGACGCTCCGCTGGCGGCGATGATACCACAAATACACCTCCGTCCTTCACGACAGAGGGGTGCCCTGTCCTTGAGCTGGGGGCCACCAAGGGAAGGCCTTCCGGATGGCGTCTTGGCACCACGGGCGCCTGTGTCAGAAGCTTATGTAATCCCGCCTTGAGGTCATCGATGCCCTCACCCGACTGGCCGGAAACAAAGTAGCGGGCCATCCCGTATGAGGCAAGCTTCTTTCTCAACGCCGGCACATCCTGTGCCACTTCCGGGAGGTCTGTTCCGCTGAGCACAACCACGTATGGCCGCTCCAGCATACTTGGATCGTGGATACCGACCTCGTCGCGGAGGTCCTTGAGATCGCCGATTACGTCCGTACTCCGCCCGTCCAAGAGGTAAAGGTGGAGGCGCGGCCGCCAAAGGTGCCTAAGGAAACCGTTGCCCAGACCCTGGCCCAGGCTGGCCCCCCGGAGGAGACCGGGCAATTCAATTATGGAAAATGCATCCCAGTTGTGCTCAGCCACTCCAATGATCGGTTCTCTCGTGGTGAACGGATACTCAGCCACTTCAGGCGCAGCACCGGTCATTGACTTCAAAATGGCTGACTTTCCAGAACTGGGTTTACCTATGACGGCAATATCCGCTATAGCCTGCAACTCTAGGACGTACTCTCTTTGCTCCCCTCTCTCCCCCGTCTCAGCAATGAGGGGCGTCTTATTGGTAGACGACGCAAAATGGACGTTCCCACGACCACCCAATCCACCTCGTGCAGCGAGCAACTCCTCACCAGGTTGGAGCAACTCCCCTTTGTAGGAGGGTCCATCGTGCAGATCCCAGACGGTCGTACCCAAGGGAACCTCTATCCTAGCAACCCCTCCCGACCTGCCAGTTCTCTTTCCTCCTTGGCCGTCCGTGCCCGGACGCCCTGCAAATACCCTTGGGAAGCTTGCCTCAAATTCTTGAAGTACCTGTGATCCAACAAAGTAAACATCCGATCCAGACCCACCATCACCTCCATCAGGTCCACCAAAAGGGCGATACCAAACACGTGACAGGCTTATACTGCCATTACCGCCATGCCCACCGCGAACTCTTATACCTAATAGATCACTCATAAAGATAACTTAATCTAGATAAATAGGTATTATTAATCATAGTAAGAAACCGAAATATACGTCGACTCCTTAAAGGAAATGGAGAATCACTGCGCTCTTTTACGGTCGTTCAAAGGGAATTAACGTGGGAATACCAGTGGAATGGCTCAATTGAACTAGGAATTGCCAAACCCTAGGTTTCCCTTTATTGTGGCTACCTCATTAGAGATTGTGGTTTCAGATAAGAGAGCTTCATTGATCTGTTTTATTGAGTTCCGTACCGTTCTTGGGTTCCAATTCCCCATTAGGGTTGCTATTTCCTTTATTGGTTTGTTGATAGTTAAGTCCAAAAGGAACATGGCAACTCTTTGTGGATGAGTCGTTTTCCGATCCCGCGTCCGTGTGCAGAGAAGCTGGGTTGGCACCTGATAGTAGGTGGATACGGACTCAAGCACGGTGTCCAAGCTAAGCTTCTGGGTGGAACTAGCAGTCGGCATGCCTGAGAGAGCCATTTCTATGAGATCCGACGTTATGGGCGACCCAAAGAACTGCGATAGTGCGATGAGGCGGTTTAGGCAACCCTCCAGGCTCCGGATGCCGTTAGGTGCACGCCTGGCTATTTCAAAAGCCACCTCGTCCGTGATGGGGGCGTTCTGTGCTTGAGCTTTGTGGATGAGTATAGCAACTCGGGTTTCCAACTCAGGCTCTTGAATGTCAGCGATGAGGCCCCATTCAAACCGGGAGCGCAGCCTGTCTTCCAGGAGTGAGACCGATGTTGGCGGTTGATCGCAGGCGACAACGATTTGCCGGTTGGCGTTGTGAAGGTCGTTGAAGGTATGGAATAACCCCTCCTGGGTCTGCTCCTTGCCGGAAAGGAACTGGACGTCGTCGAGCAGGAGGAACTCTGCACTGCGATACTTGGCGCGGAATTCCTCCGTCCGCCGCTGTCGAATGGACTGGACAAAGTCGTTGGTGAACTGCTCGGTGGTGACGTATAGAGGAGTGACGCCCTGTGCAGAGACGGAGGAGGCAATGGCGTGCAGAAGGTGGGTTTTGCCTAGGCCGACTCCTGCGTAGATGAAGAGCGGGTTGTATTGGACCCCCGGTTTATCGGCTACGGCGCGGGCCGCAGCGTAGGCAAGATGGTTGGAAACCCCCGTGATGAAGTTGTTGAAGGTGTAACGCCCGTTGCCATTGTAGTTGCGCACGGAGCCGGAGGGCGCCGGATGCGAGTTTTCTACGGGCTGCACCGGGAGGGGAGCGTCCGTAGCGCCGTCCTCCGCTTGATCGCTCTTGAAGTGTGGAGAGACAACTTTAATAGCTACGCGGATAGGCCGGCCTGCCACGCCAGACACCACGTCTTCTATAACCTGGTGCATACGTCGCCCCAACCACTCGGAGGCGAAGGTAGTGGGGGTGCCAATCGACAGCAGATCGCCATCTATGGAAAGCCCCACGGTGCCCTTCAACCAGGTCTCATAGCTTGGACGGGGGACCTCAAGTTGCAGTTGCCCCAGGGAGGCAGACCATAGTTTTTGAGCAGGATTAGTCATAAATTAAGATAAGCCGGATTTCAGGGTCGGCAAGAACATCCATGGAAATGGACGCGATGAGCGAAAAGATATCATTGTCCACTACGTGAGAGTTCAAGTAGTGGAATTTCGAAATTTCGTACAGTTTTCCCAATTCTTTTCCTGTATGTGAAAAACAGGCAAGGGCTAGGACAAGGAGCTTGTAGTATCCTCTGGTTATGAGACTGGTGTTTATGGGAACCCCGGATTTTGCGGTGCCCGTTTTGGACGCGCTTTGCTCCAGCGGACATGACGTAGCGGCGGTCTACACCCGGCCCGACCGTCCCGCGGGTAGAGGCCGCCAGTTGAGTTCTCCCCCGGTCAAGGTGTATGCAGAGCGGCACGGCATACCTGTAGTTCAACCTGACAATCTGAGACAGGAGCGGACCATCGAAACCCTGGCGTCTCTGAAGCCACAGGCGATGGTGGTGGTTGCCTATGGAAGGATTCTGCCTCCTGAGATGTTGAGAGTACCCCCATTTGGAGTGTTAAACGTCCACCCGTCATTACTTCCCAAGTACAGAGGGCCATCGCCGGTGACGGAGGCCATCCTGGATGGCGAATCGAAGGTGGGGGTAACGGTCATGTTGCTGGATGAAGGAATGGATACAGGCCCCATTCTGGCGCAGAAAGAGACGAATGTTTTCCCCGAAGAGGCGGCGGACCAGCTAACGCGAAGACTGTTCGCATTGGGCGGCGAGCTGCTAGCAGAAGTATTGCCTGCATGGGAGACCGGGGAGATCGAGCCCGTAGCGCAGAACGAAGAAGAAGCGAGTGTTACCCGGCTGCGCAACAGAAAGGACGGTGAGATCGACTGGTCGCTGCCGGCGGAGTACCTGGCGCGGCAGTTGCGAGCCCTCCATCCCTGGCCGGGTTGCTTTACGTACTGGGAAGGCCGGTTGCTCAAGGTGATCAGGGCCCGGGCGTTGGAAGAAGACGCTGTTGGCGCTGTAAAAGGGCAGGTGGTAGCGCCCGGCAAAGCCGGAGGATACACCGCGGGAGTGGCAACCGGTAAAGGCGTGCTGGTCCTGGATGAAGTCCAGTTGGAAGGAAGAAGGCCTCAGCCCACGGCAGAGTTCCTAAAGGGGCAACCGCACTTTCTAGGAGCGGTGCTCAGTAGCTTGTCAAGGGAGTAGGGCCGCTCCGAGGGAAATGCTGCGGCTCAGCCGGTCTCCTCTTCGGGCTCAGCCCCTGGCTCGCCTCCGACAAGCCCCACTTCGGCGGGTGCCTCCACTTCTTCGACGGCCGCAGACTGAGCATTGACGCGCGCCACGAGCTCTTCAGGGTCGTTGAGGACGGTCACTTTGTCGCCAAGGCTTATGTCCGAGACGTGGATGCTGCGCTCAAAGTCCTCAAGGGAGGATACGTCAACCTCTACGAACTGAGGCACGTCCAAGGGGAAGCTTTCCACCTGCAGGGATTGCAAGGCCTGGTTGAGCACGCCGTCCATCAGCCGCACGGCGGGGGCTTCTCCTACGAGATACACGGGAACTTCCGAGCGAATAGTCTCCGTCAGAGGCACCTCCAGGAAGTCGACGTGGAGGATGTCCTCCGTTAGGGGGTGCCGCTGCACTTCTCTAACAAAGGCAAAGTGAGAGCCCCCTTCTTCTTTGACCGTGACGGGGATGTTGCTCCCCGCCTGCGCCACTATCTTTCGGAGGGTTGCAGTATCGGCCTGGAGTGCGGCCGGCTCTATTCCCCGCCCGTATACGTGTATAGGGGTCAAGCCGAGCCGCCTCAACTCTTTGACCTTCTTCCCTTTCACGCTACGCGGTTCTGCTTCCAGGGCAAGCGACTCCGTAGTCATGAATTGATGGTCTCCTTATAAAGGCTTAGAGACGCGGCTAGGCGTCTCAAGGACGTTACTATACCATTCAATTTGCTACCCTTCAAGCTTGCGTGCTATAATCCGCCAGTACGGCTAGCCTGTGGAGGTGCGGACAGGATGAGGGTGCCAATGAAGGTGGACTACGGGGTACGGGCCCTGGTGGAGCTAGCCCAGCACGGCGAAAACGGACCGTTGCCGACAGCCGAAATAGCTGGCCGCCAGGACATACCGGAGTCATATCTCGATCAAGTCCTATCGGTTCTCCAAAAGTTTGGTATGATTCGAAGCCGGAGAGGCCCCCAGGGAGGGCATACTCTGGCCAGAGACCCGGGTGAAATTAACCTGGGCATGGTGGTGGACACACTAGAAGGGACAGGAGCTCCGCTCGTGTGCATTGAGCATCCATCAGAGTGTACGCTTTCTAGCGCCTGTGCTCAACGTGAAGTGTGGCAGACTGTGGAGTCGACGGTTCGTAACGTACTAGGAACGACGACTATTGCCGACCTGGCAAGCCGCCAGCAATCGATGACAAGTCGTGGCATGTACTACATCTAGGCTCGTCAAGTATTACGAAGCCCTGAACCGTTGTTTGGTCTAGCGACTGAGCGTATGAGTTCAGGGCTTTTTGCGTCTTGAACGGGGATGGATCTGGATAGTTAGTCGACGCATAGAATCTGAGTTCGACATTTGCTGTAGGGGGTAAGGAAGTGACACAGACAACAGAGGCAAGAGTGTTTACGCCGGAACAGGCGAGACGTTACAGCAGACACATCATAATGCCTCAGATAGGCGGCAAGGGACAGCGCAAGTTGCTGGATGCCAAGGTACTGCTGATTGGCGCCGGGGGACTGGGTTCGCCCGCCGCCCTGTACCTGGCTGCGGCAGGAGTGGGGACGCTGGGCATTGTAGACTTCGACGAGGTTGATCTGACCAACCTGCAGAGGCAGTTGCTTCACCGCACCAACGATGTGGGCAGGCTGAAGGTAGACTCCGCCGAGGAGATGATTAACAGCCTCAATCCGGACGTTAACGTAGTAAAGCACCGCGTGCAGCTCTCTTCGGACAATGCTCTGGATGTGCTTGCGGACTACGACATCATTGTGGACGGCAGTGACAACTTCCCCACGCGATACCTGGTCAACGACGCGACGGTGATGCTGGGGAAGCCCTGCGTACACGGCAGCATCTTCCTGTTCGAAGGGCAGGCATCAACGTTTGTGCCTGGCCACGGCTGCTACCGCTGCTTATACCCAACGCCTCCTCCCCCGGGGATGGTGCCTAGCTGCGCCGAAGCTGGCGTACTTGGCGTATTACCCGGGATCATCGGCTCCATTCAGGCGGTGGAGACTATAAAGCTGGTTCTGGATCTAGGTGATACCTTGACGGGAAGGCTTCTCCTATTCGACGCCCTGGATATGAACTTCCGCACAGTGAGGGTGCCCCGCAACAGGGAGTGCCCGGTCTGCGGCGACAAACCTACGGTGACAGAGCTCATTGATTATGAGCAGTTCTGCGGCATACCGCACCTACAGGAGGCCGCGCCCGCCCATTAGGCCTCTAGCTGACGGCGGCCTGCTATGCAGACTAGGATAACCAGGGAAAACAAGCTTCAAGAGGTCAGTTCTAAGGCGGGAAGCCGGAGCGGGATATTAGCCGCCATAGGCAATACGCCGCTGGTGGAGTTGCCGCACCTTTCGCCCAAGCCTGGCATACGTCTGTTTGCCAAACTGGAAGGCTCCAATCCCACGGGCAGCGTTAAGGATAGGATTGCCCTTACTATGGTGGAGCAGGCAGAGGCCGAAGGCGTGCTCACGCCCGGTAAGGTAATACTGGAGCCCACCAGTGGCAACACCGGCATCGCACTGGCTATGGTAGGCTCGGTGAAGGGGTACAGCGTAGAGGTGGTGATGCCGGAGAACGTGAGCCAGGAGCGCGTGCAGCTGTTGGAGGCGTTCGGAGTCAAGATCCACTTCTCGGACGGAAGTCTTGGCACCAATGGGTCTATCCCGGTGGCCCGCAAGATGGCCGAGGAAGATGATCGCTACTTCATGCCGTATCAATACGGCAACAAAGCCAATCCACAAGCCCACTATGAGGGTACGGGCAAAGAGATAACGGATTCCCTGCCCGGTGTGGACATGTTCGTGGCTGGCTTGGGCACCGGGGGTACGCTGACCGGCGCGGGGCGCTGGCTCAAAGAGCACAACGAAGATATCAAGGTGGTAGCGGCGGCCCCTGAACCGAACGATGCCATTCAAGGGCTGCGCAGCTTGGAAGAAGGGTTCATTCCGCCGGTTCTTGATGAATCACTGCTGGACGCTCGCATTCTGGTGCCCAGCGATGAGGCGTTCAAGATGACCAAGGACCTTCTCCATGGCGAAGGCGTGTTTGCCGGCATCTCCTCGGGGGCGGTCATTGCCGCTGCGCTGAAGGTAGCCAGCAGACTGGATGAAGCGGACATCGTCTGCTTGCTGGCAGACGGCGGGTGGAAGTACCTGAGCACCGGGCTCTGGACCAAAGAGTACGACGATCTGCGGATGGAAGTGGAAGGGAAGGTGTGGTGGTGAACCACGAAGTCCGCGTGCCGGCGGCCAAGAGCCGCGCCAACCGGGGCTAGCAGCCCAAGCCGGGTGTTCACCCGTGAAATTGCCTTGATCCCTTCATCCCCGCTCTTGCTCTTGTGAGAAACGGTTTCCCTCATAATTTGAGCCAAAAATAGACGCATAGTTCGGTGCAACGGGTCATCTGATTGAAAAAGCAATCACAATGTATTTGACTAAGAATTCACAATCGGATTAAACTTGCTCTTTCCTAATACGCACCGTGAAGGAGCTATTGGTTAACGAATTGCGAGAATCAGGCTGCTATCTGCCGTTACTTTGAGGAACACATTGATGGAAGAAGACAGGCCGCGAGGACTATACCGCCCCGAGTTTGAGCATGACGCCTGTGGCGTGGGTGTCATCGCCGATATAAAAGGCCGCAAGTCGCACCAGATTGTTGATCAGGGCATGGACTTGCTGCGGCATCTGGCACACCGCGGCGCTGAGGGCAGCGACCCGGATACGGGCGACGGGGCGGGAATACTTCTCCAGACGCCGCACGCATTCTTTGTCCATGAGAGCGGCGTGGACCTTCCGCAACGGGGTGAATACGGGGTGGGTATGGCGTTCTTGCCGCAAGACCAGGTGGAGAGGGCGCGCTGCGAGGAGATCATAGAAGGAGTGGTCCACGAGGAAGGTCAGCGGTTCCTGGGATGGCGGGACGTCCCTGTGGACGAAAGCCGCATTGGCAAGACGGCCAGGGCGGTGCGTCCCGTCATACGGCAGTTCTTTGTGGAGCGGGGATCCAACGCGCTTGATCAGGCCTCCTTGGAACGGAAGCTGTACGTCATACGCAAAGTTCTAGAGAACCGGGTAGCTGCTTCCGGGATGAGGGAAGCGGATGCCTTCTATATCTCCAGCCTCTCGTCCAGCACGGTGGTTTACAAGGGGCTGCTCACCGGCACGCAGCTGGAGCACTTCTACTTGGATCTGAAGAGCCCCCGCATGGAATCCGGGTTTGCCATGGTGCACTCCAGGTTCAGCACAAACACGCTGGGCTCATGGAAGCTGGCGCATCCGTACCGCTACATATCTCACAATGGAGAGATCAATACGCTGAGGGGCAACATCAACTGGATGACTGCCCGCGAAGCCCTGTTGTCGTCGCCCCTGTTTGGTGACGACATTGAGAAGCTATTCCCAACTATTACCCCCCGCGCCAGTGATACGGCCAACTTCGATAATGCTCTCGAGCTGTTGGTGCTGGGCGGCAGAACTCTCTCACATGCCATGATGATGATGATTCCGGAGGCATGGAACGGGAACAGGTTCATTTCAGCGGAGAAGCGGGCTTTTTACGAGTATCACGCCAACCTGATGGAACCTTGGGACGGCCCCGCGCTCATAGCCTTTACCGATGGAACAAGGATAGGCGCCAACCTGGACCGCAACGGCCTGCGGCCTTTCCGCTACAGCGTGACCAAGGACAATCTGCTTATCATGGCCTCCGAAACAGGCGTGCTGGAGGTGCCGCCGGAAAAAGTGCAGTACAAGGGGCGCCTGCGACCGGGCCGCATGTTCCTCTTGGACACGGAGCAGGGGCGGATCATAGACGATGAGGAGATCAAGTCGGAGGTTGCTACAAGGCAGCCGTACGGCGAGTGGATCCGGGAAAACATGGTGCGGCTTGAAGACCTGCCCGAAGGGACAGTAGAGCCGCCCGCAGAACGCTCGTCAATGGTGGAAAGGCAGGCGGCGTTTGGTTACACCTTGGAAGAGCTCAGAATGCTCGTACAGCCCATGTCTGAGACGGGGTCGGAGCCCGTGGGTTCCATGGGCAACGATACGCCGCTAGCTGTGCTTTCGGACAGGCCGCAGCTGCTGTTCAACTACTTCAAGCAGCTGTTTGCCCAGGTTACCAACCCGCCGTTGGATGCTATACGAGAAGAGATAGTCACCTCTCTGGAGATATGGCTTGGTTCTGAAGGCAATCTCCTTGAAGAAACGCCTGAACAGGCCCGGCAACTGAAACTGCCCCATCCCGTGATAACCAATGAAGAGCTAGAGCGGATAAGGCAAAACCAGGTTCCATATCTCAAAACGAAGACCCTGTCCGCCCTGTTCAACGTCGGCGAAGGGCCTGGCGCCATGGAGAGGGCCTTGGAGGAGCTGCTGAGAGAGGCGTCCCAGGCGGTAAAGGCGGGACACACCATTCTGGTGCTGTCGGATAGGGGTGTGGACGCCAAGCACGTTCCCATACCCAGCCTGCTGGCAACCTCCGCGGTGCACCATCACCTGATAAGGGAGGGGCTGCGCATGAAGGTTGGCCTCGTTGTGGAGTCGGGTGAGCCGCGGGAAGTGCAGCACTTTGCCCTGCTCATCGGCTACGGGGCGGGAGCCGTGAACCCTTACTTGACCTTTGAATCGCTGGCCGACATGGTGGCAGAGGGGGACCTGCTTCCTGAAGGATTGGACTACGATACGGTCCAGAAGAACTTCATCAAAGCGGTCCACAAAGGCCTGCTCAAAGTTGCTTCCAAGATGGGCATTTCCACCATACAAAGCTATAGGGGCGCCCAGATCTTCGAGGCAGTGGGTTTGAACCAAGAGACTATTGACAAGTACTTCACCTGGACGCCGTCCCGCATCAGCGGGATTGGCATAGATGTCCTCGAGGAGGAGAGCCTGAGCCGCCATAGCAGGGCATACGGCGAATCAAAACTGGCTGCCGTGCTGGACTTGGAGGTAGGTGGCGTCTATCAGTGGCGGAGAGACGGCGAATTCCACATGTGGAATCCCAACGCCATAGCCTTGTTGCAGCACGCCGCCAAGACGGGCGACGTCGGTGTTTACAGGCGGTTTGCTGAACTGGCCGACGAATACGAAAAGCGGTTGTGTACGTTGCGGGGACTCCTGGAGTTCAGGACGGCGGAAGAGCCCATATCCCTTAATGAGGTGGAGCCTGCCAGCCGCATAGTGAGTCGCTTTGCCACGGGGGCTATCTCTCTGGGCGCGATCAGCAGGGAGGCCCACGAGACCCTGGCCATAGCTATGAACCGTATAGGCGCCAAGAGCAATACCGGTGAGGGCGGCGAAGACTACCGCCGCTTTACTCCCGATCCCAACGGCGACTCGCGGAGCAGCGCTGTCAAGCAGGTGGCTTCCGGGCGGTTTGGCGTTACCACCAACTATTTGGTGAACGCTGACGACTTGCAGATCAAAATGGCGCAAGGCTCCAAGCCTGGAGAGGGTGGGCAGCTCCCCGGCCACAAAGTCGATGAGTACATAGGGTGGGTGAGGCGGACCACGCCCGGCGTGGAGCTGATATCTCCGCCGCCGCACCACGATATCTACTCTATCGAAGACCTGGCGCAGCTCATTCATGACCTGAAGAACGTGAATCCCGAGGCGCGGATCCACGTCAAGCTTGTCGCAGAGGTTGGCGTTGGCACCGTCGCCGCCGGGGTTTCCAAGGGACACGCCGATGTTGTGCTGATCAGTGGGGACAGTGGCGGCACGGGTGCATCGCCCGAATCGTCCGTCAAACATGCCGGGCTGCCCTGGGAGCTTGGCATTGCTGAAACGCAGCAGGTGCTGGTGCAGAACGACTTGCGAGGCCGCATAGTGGTTCAAACGGATGGGCAATTGAAGACCGGGCGCGACGTGGCTATAGCCTGTCTGCTCGGCGCAGAGGAGTTTGGCTTCTCCACCGCTCCTTTGATAGCGCTGGGGTGCATTATGCTCCGCAAGTGCCACCTGAACGCTTGCTCGGTGGGCATTGCCACCCAGGACCCCGAGCTGCGCAAGCATTTCGACGGCCAGCCGGAGGCGGTGATCAACTACTTCTTCATGGTGGCTGAACAGCTACGAGAGATTATGGCGCAGATGGGGTTCCGCACGATCAATGAGATGGTGGGTCGTGTTGACAGATTGGACAGCCAGAAGGCCATAGACCACTGGAAGGCAAAGGGACTGGATTTCAGCCAGCTTCTTTACCGTCCTGAAGCGTCGGACAGGGTAGCGACTTATTGCCGCGAGGCGCAGGATCATGGCCTGGACAATGCTCTTGACAAGGAGCTGCTCCGCTTGGCGCAGAGTGCTCTTCATGGAAACGGGCCGGTTGAGGCCACTCTGCCAATCCATAACTACAACCGTACGGTGGGGACCATGCTCAGCGGAGAGGTGGCCAAGCGTTACGGAGAGGTAGGTCTGCCTGAGGGGAGCATCAATTTCCGCCTACAGGGTTCGGCGGGGCAGAGCTTCGGCGCGTTTCTGGCCAAAGGAGTCGCTCTGACACTGGAGGGTGATGCAAACGACTACTTTGGCAAGGGGATGTCCGGCGGCCGGCTGGTGGTGTATGCGCCGGAGGGCTCCACCTTTGTGGCTGAAGACAACGTCATCATCGGTAACGTGGCCCTCTATGGAGCCACCGGAGGACGCGCTTTCATACGCGGCATGGCTGGTGAGCGGTTCGCCGTGCGCAACAGCGCCGCCTATACGGTGGTAGAGGGTATCGGCGACCATGGCTGTGAATACATGACCGGCGGCATGGTAGTGGTGCTTGGTCGGACGGGGCGAAACTTCGCTGCAGGAATGAGCGGAGGCATAGCCTTTGTTCTGGATGAAGACGGCGATTTCACCGACAAGTGCAATACGGAAATGGTGGTGCTGGAGCAGGTGGACGATCCGGCAGACCAGTTGGCGTTGCGACAGATGATCGAATGGCATCAGGAGTACACTGGAAGCACCAAGGGACAGATGGTACTGGATAACTGGAAGGGCATGATCTCCAAGTTCGTCAAGGTGATGCCTGTGGCTTACCGCAAGGTGCTGGAGGCGCAAAAGGTGAAGCAGCCCAAAGAGATTGAGCTGGTGATCCATGGGTAAGCTACTAGGGTTTGTTCATCTGGGCCGACAAGGCCCCGACAGGAAGCCGGTTACGGAACGGATCAAGCACTGGAAGGAGATCTACCAGGAGTGGCCCGTGCAAAGCATACGTGATCAGGCAGGCCGCTGCATGGACTGCGCCGTTCCGTTCTGCCATACGGGCTGTCCGCTGGGGAACGTCATCCCGGACTGGAACCACTTGGCCTATAGCGACCGCTGGAAGCAGGCGCTGGATATGCTCCACGCCACCAACAACTTCCCTGAGTTCACCGGCCGCATCTGTCCCGCTCCCTGCGAAGAGGCCTGCGTGCTGAACATAAACCAGGACCCCGTGACTATTGAGTACATAGAGAACGCAATAGCGGAGAGGGGCTTCAAGGAAGGCTGGATAATACCGGAGCCGCCGCAGGTTAGAACGGGCAAGAAGGTGGCGGTAGTGGGTTCAGGCCCCGCCGGACTGGCGGCTGCTCAGCAGTTGAACCGCGTCGGTCACACTGTCACGGTCTTCGAGCGGGACGAATACGTTGGCGGGCTCCTCACGCTGGGC
>CAYVEN010000005.1:41541-49388 GCA_964450505.1 uncultured Dehalococcoidia bacterium
ATTCCCGATTTCAAGCTGGAGAAGAGCGTGGTGCAGCGCCGCGTTGACATCATGGCCGAGGAAGGCGTCATCTTCCGGACGAGTACCAACGTGGGCGTTGACGTCACTGCAAAAGACCTGCTGCAGGATTTCGACTCCGTTTGTTTGACCGGCGGAGCTACCAAGGCCAGGGAACTACCGATACCGGGGCGCGACCTCGAAGGCGTCCATCTGGCCATGGACTATCTGACGCAGCAAAACAGGATGAACGCCGGTCAGACGGTGGCCCCTGAGGAGAGGATCAGCGCGGAGGGCAAACGAGTAGTGATCCTGGGAGGCGGCGACACAGGAGCCGACTGCCTGGGAACGGCGCACCGTCAAGGCGCCGAGGTTGTGTACCAGTACGAGTTGCTGCCGGAACCGCCGTTGCAACGCTCCGGCGATGAGCCGTGGCCCTACTGGCCGGTGATTCTAAGGTCTTATGGAGCCCACGAAGAAGGCGGCGTTCGCGATTACAGCATCCTGACCAAGGGCTTCTGCGGCAACGACGGGCGCGTGGAGACGCTGAGCGCTGTACGCCTGGAATGGGGGCCGCCGGATGAGACGGGCCGGCCCGTGATGAACGAGGTGCCCGGCAGTGAATTTGAAATCGAGGTGGACCTGGTGCTTTTGGCCCTGGGATTCGTTTCCCCGGAGCACGAAGGTCTGCTGGAGCAGCTTGGAGTGGCCTATGACGCAAGGGGCAACGTCTCCACGGACGAGAGCCACATGACCAGCGCACCCGGCGTTTTTGCCGCCGGAGACATGCGGAGAGGTCAGTCGCTGGTGGTGTGGGCAATTGCGGAGGGACGAGAAGCGGCGCACCACATGGACACCTACCTCATGGGCTCGACCAAGCTGCCTCGCAGCCTCCCAGGCGCCTTAGCGCGGTCTATTTCTTCTTAGCCGTTCTGCGCCCTTGCTGCTTGATACGCACGTGGATAGGGCCGCCCCTGGTCTTTGACGCCCTAACCTCAAAATCTTTGGTATGCGCCCTTACCAGGCTGGATAGCTGTTTGTGGCCGTAGGTACGGGGATCGAAGCCCGGGTCAAGCTGTCGCAGCCTGTTACCGATAGTACCCAGGAACACCCAGCCGTCATCCGATGCCGTCAGTTCATGGGCCG
The DNA here is from genome assembly GCA_964450505.1 of uncultured Dehalococcoidia bacterium. Lineage (GTDB taxonomy): Bacteria > Chloroflexota > Dehalococcoidia > Lucifugimonadales > QGNO01 > DAOUJH01. The sequence continues at coordinate 42,685 of CAYVEN010000005.1, forward strand.
CCTTGAGAAGTGGGACAGGGTCCGGCGCCTGGCTGGCGGAGTTGTCAGAGGATGGAGGCGATGCCCCTGCCTTTTCGGGGGATATGTTCTCGGTGTAGACAAAGATTTCGCAGGCGTTGACAAAGGAACGGGGGGTATCTCTCCGTCCAATTCCCATGACGAACAGGCCCTTCTCCCTGATGCGCGTGGCGAGCCGGGTGTAATCACTGTCGCTTGAAACAAGGCAGAAGGCGTTGACCACGGTCTCGTAGAGGATGTCCATGGCGTCGATGATCATGGCGCTGTCCGTGGCGTTCTTGCCTTTCGTGTAGCGGAACTGCTGGATCGGCTGGAAGGCGTGAAGCTGCAGCGACTCTCGCCAGCTGTTCATGTTGGGAGTAGTCCAGTCGCCGTAGATGCGGCGAATGGTGACCAGGCCGTACTTGCTGGCCTCGGTGAGGATGTTCGCCACTAGGGACGCTTGAGCGTTGTCCCCGTCGATGAGGAGGGCCATACGCCTGTCTATTTGATGTTCTTCAGTCATAATGTTGCGGTTGCTAAGCTTAACATATTGGTGAGAGAGTTGTTGGAGCTAGAGCCAAGGAACCCTTCCTAAACTAGACTTCCCCATCTCCCCTGCTTACAATTCAGGCATGCGGACTTTCAGACTGGCCATGGCCCAGATCAATCCCACCGTGGGAGACCTGGAGGGAAACACGGCCAAAATCACCGGATATATTGAGCAGGCCCGTTCTCTGAACGCCGACCTCGTCGCGTTCACGGAGCTGGCCATTCCTGGCTACCCGCCGGAGGACCTGCTCTTCAAACCGCAGTTCATCCGGGACAACCTTCGTTACCTGGACAAGGTGGTCGAAGCCAGCCGTGACATCGCGGTGGTGGTCGGCTTTGCCGATGAAAAAGAGGGGAAGCTCTACAACGCGGCGGCGCTGGCCTATGACGGCAGGCTTGTCGACGTCTACCACAAGATGTTCCTGCCCAACTACGGCGTCTTCGACGAGAAGCGGTACTTTGAGGCGGGCCGGAAGTGTCCCGTCTACACCATCAAGGGCGTCGATGTGGGCGTGAACGTGTGTGAGGACATCTGGTACGAGGTGGGGCCCACCAACGTTCAGCGCCAGGCAGGAGCCGAGCTCATCATCAACATCAACGGATCGCCGTATTACGCCGGCAAGAGCAGATACAGGCATGAGATGCTGGCGAAGCGCGCTCTGGACAATCAGGCCATCGTCTCCTACACCAACATGGTTGGCGGCCAGGATGAGCTGGTCTTCGACGGCGGCAGCGTGGTGTTCGACCACGAAGGGAAGCTGCTGCTGCGGGGAAATCAGTTCAGGGAGGAGCTGCTTTTCGTCGACCTGGAGCTGGATTCCTTGTCGCAGGCGCGTCAGGACCGGACCAAGTCTCGCTTGGAGGACCACGAGGCCCTGAAGGAGATGGGCGAGCCGGTCAGGTTCCACGTATCCGGCTACGCCGGCGGCGTAGCCAGGCCGCCGCTGCCCCGGCAGGAAGCGGCAGAGCTTGGACCTGTCGCCGAGGTTTACCGGGCGCTGGTCATGGGAACCCACGACTACGTGACAAAGAGCGGCTTTCAGAAGGTGGTTGTCGGCCTCTCCGGCGGCATCGATTCGTCGATTACGGCGGTGATCGCCGTGGAGGCCCTGGGCAAGGAGAACGTGGTCGGCGTTACCATGCCCTCCCGCTACTCTTCGGAAGGGAGCGTGGTCGATAGCAAGCTGCTGTCGGAGAACCTGGGCATCCGGATGATGACCGTGCCCATAGAGCCGGCCTTTGGCGCATACCTGGACATGCTGGAGGAGCCGTTCCGCGGCACGGAGTCCGGCATTGCAGAGGAGAACCTTCAGGCCAGGGTGCGCGGCAATATCCTTATGGCGCTGTCCAACAAGTTCGGCTGGCTGGTGCTGACCACGGGCAACAAGAGCGAGCTGGCCACGGGCTATAGCACCATGTACGGCGACATGGCCGGGGGGTTCGCGGTGATCAAGGACGTGCCCAAGATGCTCGTCTACGAGCTGGCCCGCCACGTTAACGAGGAGAAGGGGAGAGAGGTGGTGCCCGACGCGGTGATTGAGAAGCCGCCCAGCGCGGAGCTGAGGCCCGACCAGCGCGATGAAGACTCGCTGCCGCCGTACGACGTGCTGGACGCCATATTGAAGGCGTACGTGGAGGACGACAAGACGTACAGCGATATCCTTGCCGCAGGCCACGACGAGGCCGCCGTGCAGAGGGCGGTACGCCTTGTCGATGGAAGCGAGTACAAGCGCCGCCAGTCGCCGCCGGGCATCAAGATAACGCCTCGCAACTTCGGGCGCGACCGCCGCATGCCGATTGTGAACCGGTACCGGCAGTTCTAGCCAGGCCAGCTGGTAGGGCCGTGGACATGCTGAGGGAAGGGGATTCGTTTCCAACGTTATGTCAAGCTGCAAGGCTAAACGCGAACCAAATATTTTTTTGAGGTGAGAAACGAATCCGAATATCGTCATGGCATGGGAGGTTGTCGTAACGGCTCCGGCGAGTATGTCTGACACGATTGTAAAGCGGGTTGGAAAGGTATATAGGCATGGACGGAGGATAGCGTGCGAGGGTTGGCATGGGGAAGGAGGAGATGGCAGGGAGCGCGTAGGTCTGGGTCTGGGGGTAGGTGTGGCCGCCTACCGCTCGTTTACTCTAGTTCAATAACCCATCAGGTCTAGGACAAGGCCAAGGACCGCCACAAACGTCATACACCCCTACCACTCCCATTGCAAGAATGATGATCCAAGCAATGCTCCAGATTGCAAATAGGCTAAGTGCGAGATGAAGGTTTGAGTCTACCCAATTATCAAAAGCCCTTATTATCCCGTTGTACCTAGCTATCATGATAACGTCGCAGTTATGACGTTAGGCTCCCTAACGCTACAGCGTCGGTGCTACAGGGAGTATGTTGGCCTCGCCAATCCCCGAAACCGTCGTGTGCTGCTCGACTACATTGCCCAATTTAAATTTGCCAACGTACTTGGTTTGCCGTACTAGGTCATCGGGGCCTACCCAGTAGTCCCACGTTGCCGACTCTACATAGTCATCCGGCAAGACATAGCCATCTCCGAAGAGATCATGTATGCCGTAGTCTTCGGCGACGTATGTTCCTGTTAAGCGGTAGCGCTGGGTAGGTACGCCGTTTACAACATCCGAGCCAACCCGGCTAACGTTGTCCTCGGTAGGAGCGCATAGCACATTACCTTCCCCCGCACTGGTGGTATTGAGCAAACCTATTACAGTCGTCAACCCGGCTCCTTGGCTCTTCTCCCACTCCCCGCCGCCCGGTGAGTGGCTTTTCCAGTATTCAAAGCCGTCTACCCCCAGAGACTCGCCAATCGGAGCGCCGTTCATAAACTGTTCGGTGTGATAATCGTCGCCCGACATGCGAACCTCAACCAACAAGGTATCCGTAGCGGTCGGGTCGGCTTCGCCAGTAGCTATCATCATAGTTGTGAAGTCGTAATCTGTGTGAGCTTGCCCGCAGGCAATCTGTGTAGCCCCAGTATCCCTGGTAAACAGATACCAACCAGCAAGCCCTGCAACGACGGCAAGTCCACCCAGCGTAGCCAGTGCAACTGCGCCGACGGAGTATAGATTTTTAAGGCCGTTCTCTTTGGTCATTGGATCCCTCTATCTCTACGGTGATCTGCTGGCCCTGAGTCTGCATCACAACAGTACGAAGGCGTTGTTGGCGTTGGAGTTGGACCACAGCCCGAACTAGACCGGCTATCTGGGTCTGCGCCCCCACATCCATCATCCGGCCAAGGCGTGGGCGTAGGCGGCGCCCCCGGTATTGTTGGCGTGGGCGTAGGCGCTCTGGGTATATCGATAACCACCGGTGTCGGCGTTGGAGTTGGACCACAGCCCGAATTAGACCGGCTATCTGGGTCTGCGCGGTTTCCCTTTGGAAGAAACCTCTTCATACCCCTGGTGGTCTCTCTATAACGTTTGGCTCACCCACGTTGGAGACCACAGTGTTTATCATCACCTGTCCGGCTTCCGTATTGTCGGTCAGGGTGATGACCTCCTGCGTCTTGAGAAGCTGGCCGTCATCGTTGACCCAGTAATCCCAGGTGATATCCAGCAGACCATCGTTCGCGCCGGTCTCCGTCAGCCGGTAGTGGTCGGTGCCAATCTCGTTCACCATCTCTTCGTCCACTCTGGCTACGGGTCCTATTTCCGGGCAGAGAGGGTTGTCTGATTTCACTTCCACCGTAGGCGCTGCACCTACGCCTCCACTTAGCATGTGGGCTATATTCATCTTTCTCTTCGGCTGGGGGTCCCCGAGTTTCCATTGCTCGCCGGGGGCTCTGTGATACACAGTACCGTCTACCGAAATGACCTCTTGCGTGTATTCCCCGTCGGTGACGTACATGTACAAGTCCTCGCCGGACACCTGCACTTCGTAGGTGATAGATGAGACTGTGGGGTCGCTTCCCAGATTCCGGTTGCCGTGTATTGTGAGCTGGAAGTCAAAGTCCGTCTCCACGGTGTTCTCGCAGGCCGTGAAGAGCAACTCTTCGGCGCTTATCTGGGAGGAGTTGTCTGTTGAGGACAAAAGCCACCAAGCAATGAAGCTTGCTATCCCTAAGACTGCTAGTGAGGCCAAAATGAAATTTCGGGTCTTCACTACATTAATCATTGATTTAACCCTTCCTCTTTTCCTTGTTTTGGGTTCTATTCTCCTGATACGGTTTCTAATCATCGTCACTACCCCCTCCACCACCGTAGTTTGGTCTTGGCGTAGGTCTTAGCGTTGATCATTTAAGCCCCTCTTTACCGAGTAGATTTTAAGATCGTTCTCTTTGGTCACTGGATCCCTCTATCTCTACGGTGCTCTGCTGGCCCTGAGTCTGCATCACAGCAGTACGAAGGCGTTGTAGGCGTTGGAGTTGGACCACAGCCCGAACTAGACCGGCTATCTGGGTCTGCGCCTCTACATGGGTCATCCGGTAACGGAGTGGGCGTAGGCGGCGCCCCCGGTATTGTTGGCGTGGGCGTAGGCGCTCTGGGTATATCGATAACCACAGGTGTAGGCGTTGGAGTTGGACCACAATCCGAATTAGCCCTTGAATCACCGCCGCCGCCTCTACATGGGTCAAGCGTTACTGGAGTGGGTGTTGGTGGAGCACCTGGGGGTATAGGAGTAGGTGTCGGCACTCGCGGTATATCGATAATCACAGGTGTAGGCGTTGGTGTCGGCGGTACCGGTGTGGGTGTTGCTGTCGGCGTGTGGCAGGATGAGCCAGAAGCACCAGAGTCTCCGCCGCCGCCGCCCTCAGGCGGGCAAGGTGTGGGTGTTGCTGTCGGCGTCACTTTTCCAGTGATGTAGTCAATCTGGTCCTGCGTGAAGTCGTCCCGTAGTTCTATGCCCGCTTGAAGCGCGTAGCCTTCAGGCGATTCAGCACCAGCCGGGTCCGTAGTGAACTGGGTCTGCGTGTACTCTGACCAGCTTTCGCCTCCATGGCTGACCTTATGGTAGCCGAACAGGAAGAACGTGTAATGCTTCAGCAACCTTTCCTCTACCCGGAAGCGCGACGTGCTCACCTTGCCGCCTATGCAGGGCTTTTTGCAAGTGTAAGAGATGGCCGGTTCCAGCGAAGGCGCGAAGCGGTTCCCTACAGGCTTGTCAATATACTGAACTAGCGGGTCGAGGTTCTCGTTCTCTATCGCCTCTTTTAACTGGGAAAGCAACGTGGGAGCGAGAATTGTCAGATCAAGCCCGAACTCGTCCCTTTGCATATGTCCTTGCCAGTAACTGGTGACAGCGCCTGGGTCGGATACAGTCTCGACTACGCCCTGGACGCAACTTTGGTTATAATCGCTGAACGTATAGCTGCTCTTCTGAATGTATGCTGTGACTACGTGCGTGGAACCGTCAGGGAGCGTATGCTTTCTAACGTCTGGGTTTTCTGCAGGGTCATCGGGATTCTCTACCTTAGCCAACCATGGGCATTCAATAGGAGTGTCCCATGCCTCGGACTCGTCCGTGCCGATGTTGACGTACTTGGCGTAGCCCCCCTCAACGGTGGGAACTACTACAGGCGCCGGATCGGGAGGGCGGCAATTAGGAGCTTGCGCACCACTGCTTGCCGATGCGCCGCAAACTGGACGGGTATCCGGGGTTGCAGTCGGAGTAGGAGTCAGCGTGCCAGTGGGCGTTGGAGTCGGAGTCGCTGCAGCCGTAGGAGTAGGCGTAGCCGTAGGTGGTACGGGCGTAGGGGTAGGAGTGGGTGGGCTGGTCCAACTGACGCTGAGCGCGTCCGAAGTGTCAGAATCTCCATTGCCGTAGGTCACAGTGACTCTGAACTCCCAGGTTTCGGCGCGGTTGGCAAGAAACGATAAGGTGTTCCCGCTCGCCCCATGGACGTACCAGCCGCCGCCCAGACCCATCTCCCACTGGTAAGAAGGGCTTAACCCTGAGGGTGCGTTAGAGACGGACGCACTGAGAGTAACCGATTGTCCTGCCGTAGGACTGGCCGGACTGGCGCTGATGGAAACCTCAAGTTCGGGGGTTGGCGTCGGCGTTGGAGGTGGCGTCGAGGACTCGACATTGGGGGACAGGAAGAAGTGGAAGAAAGCGGCGCCAATGGAGGCGACGAACCCGAGAATCAGCCCTAGAAGCCAATCGTTCTTAGCTACCCGGCGCAACAGAATATGCCGCGGTG